>NZ_JBJYKD010000054.1:0-10423 GCF_049310025.1 Thermorhabdus hydrogeniformans
TATACGCTGTCCGCCACGCTCTTCAGGCCTATGTTCAGTTTAAATTCACTTCCGGCCTGCACCGTATCGGGGCCGGTCAGGGTCACTGTGGGCTCCGCTACGGGTTCCTCCGACCTTACATTGATCATACACATTGTTTTACAGGATGAATTTGCCGCACTTTCTACTGTAATTATTGCACTACCCGATCCTATAGCTTTTATAATTACCGAGATAGAACCATCCTCGTTATACACTACATTTTCAACTATTGCTACTGTCTCATCGCTCGAACTTATCTTAACATCTTTATTTGTAGCATCATCAGGTTTTATTATAATATCAAATTGTGCACTATCGCCCTTCGAGAGATTTAATGTTGATGGTAATATCTCAATATCTGAAACCCCAGTAGTAGTAAATAAGAATATTTTTTCACTCAATACCTCAGCTCCATCATATACGGCTTTTACAACCGTATAATAGTCACCACTTTCCGTTGAAAAGTCTTTCTTACTAAATGAGGTAATATAGTCTTTACTATATAATACCTGCCCAACTTTACCTGTATATCCACTCCAATTTCCTGGCAATGCTAATGTGGTATATATGTCGTCTCCTTTATAGACATCATACATAACATTTAAGCCACCATCCTGCAATTCCAATGGATTACCCGAACATATACTTGTTCTGAGAACAGTAACATCTTCATCTATTTTTTCATAGTTTGTCACTGTACATCTCTGTCCATGAATCTTCGAAATTGTTATTCTGTCCAAGTCTGGTCCCCACCCGGAGTTATTGAAAAATAGCAATCTATTGGTACCACTCTTTAAAGGCACAACAATTGTTACAGGATTTTTCTCAGGATAGTCGAACTTAGCACTAGAACCTGTGCATGCTAATCTTACAGGATCCATGTCATTCACCTGTGCATATAAATATCTCGTTCCGTTTACTGCATAATAAACATCTATCGCATAATATTCATCTTTTTCTACTGTAAAATCAATTTGCAACTTTCCATTCCTGGAACTATCACTGCCGACATATCCTACCTTTTTACCGCCGGAGAAATTGCTGCCACTTCTTATCGTTGCATTTCCAATTATTGTACCACTCTCAGCTTCAATCATTTGCTCCCAATTATTGTTATTCACAACAATTGCATATTTAGCATACACTTCAGGGTTATCAACACTTTTTACTGTAATATATGCTACTCCTTCATTATTCCCAACAACTTTACCGTTATTGTCCACAATTACAACATTAGTATCACTGCTCTCCCAAATTAATGATTTATTTGTGGCATCATCCGGTAAAACACTTGCCTGTAATGTACATGTTTCATTGACCTTTAAACCAATGACAGACGGCTTTGAAATAACAATTTGGGTTACAGGTACCTTACTTACATTTACTTTACATTCTGCATAAACTGCAGGATTAGTTACAGATTGTACTTTAATTGTAGCACTACCAATTGACTTACCGGTTATAATACCATCTTGGGTGACACTGACAACATTTTCATCGCTACTTATCCAAATTAACTCTTTATTAAACGCTTCTTCAGGTATTGCCTTCGCAATTAGCTGTTTGCTCCCGCCAACCTTTATTTCAACAGTTGTTTCACTTAGTTCAATAGAGTTAACAAGAATTGATGCATCATAAACATTAACCCTGCAAGTAGCGAAAAATGCCGGATCTTCTTCGCTTATAGCTTTTATGGCAGTCTTTCCACCTTTAATGCCTCTTATTATCAGCCGGTGCATACCGGTGCTCTCATCATAGGTAATGTTTTCAACAGTGGCTATCGCCGGATTCTCCACTTCAATCTTTATATTTTTATTTGTTGCATCAACCGGTGATACATACAAAGCTACCTCTGCTGTATCTGTGCCATTGTCGTTACCATCATTTATTACAATATCAACGTTCTTGATGCTGGTGAATTTTACACTCCAGCTGACATCACGATTAACTGGAGAGTTAATGGTCACACGAATAAGATCTCCAACCTGATTATAGTTAATATTCACTCCCGCGCCCTTGTCAGCATCTGAAACCTGAACACTCTGCACAGTCCAGCCATTTCTTGCTACTATTCTAAGCTCATAAGAATCATTTCCGACTACCCTGCTAACCCCGGTTAAAGTATAGTGAGCGCTATCCCAGGTTTCTGATGCAAGATCAACCATCCCCTGTGTTATATGGCGTGAAGTACTTATTACCTGCGGGTGATCGGAAACGGGGCGCACTTCTATCACACGGGCATCATGAGCGGGAACCGATAAATCAAGGGTACCGGATATCGGCTCCAGCAGTTTATTGTTCCAGAAATCATAGGCTTCGTAAACGGTATTCCCTGAAATACCTATTCTGTCAAGCGATTCAGAAATATTAATCTCAGTGTCATCAGAATTAAACAATCCGATTACATATCTCTGAGAATCCTTTCCATCACCGGCGAGAAGCCATATGCGCGGAATATCACGTTCAAAAATATCGACCGGTCGCGGTTTTAAACCGTGAGCTGGCATAATCCTTTTTAGAAGTTCCAAACGATCAGGATTTACATCCGGCAGCCAGTCGCTATCTACAGTCATCTGACCTGTAACACCCACCCAACTGGCTATATATCGCGACTCATTGAATGGCATACTGTTTCGTATATATACGGGGTCTGGGTCATTGTACCATACTCTTCCGTGTAAAAAGTAAAAGCGTGATCCATATCTAGGTCCTCTGGTCAAACTGCTCCATCCCGCACCATTATCCGGGCCAATTCTCATGGCATCCACCAAACCCATAGCAGCCCCCAGCGTTCGCATGTTCTGTGCTACGGTGCAACCCAGCAAGAAAACGTCGTCTCCCGCATTCTCACGGACAAGTTTTAAGCCGTCGCGGAAAGCCTCGACGTTAGTTTTGTTTGGATCATAAAATACAGCATCGCCCATATTATCTTCTTTATATGCGTCATTGACGTAAACCTGTTTTACCCCGATGCCTGTATACAGGCCGTCCATCTTGAGGTATTTAAAGCCCCAGTTGTTGGTGATTCGATTTACGACATCTGCTACGTGTTGCCTGACTTCCGGATTTGTCATATCAAGGGAGGTGCCGCCCCAGGAGGTTTCATACGGTGTGCCGTCCTGATTTTTAACAAACCAGTCCTGGCGTTCGGCAAAATAAGGATCGCGATGATTTCCGGCAAAGGGCATGAACCACAAGCCGGGGGTTAAACCCCTGGCTTTAATTTTGTCGGCAATCGCCTTCATGCCGCCGGGATATGGGCCATCGGGCCTGTGGGTGGTGAAGTTTTTGCGGGGGCCATTATCTTTGATACCCTCCTGCCAGCCGTCATCGATTTGTATAAAGTCAAATCCATATGGTTTTAAGTTTTGGGCTGCGAAGTCCGCCAGTTGTTCAAGATAAGTTTCATCACTGGATCCGCCGTGCTTATCGGAATACCAGGTGCAGTAGCCGCTTGGTTGAGGCGGGAGGTTGATATTATAAACCTGAGCAATCATGTCGGCGAACCTTTCCAGACCCGAGCGCGCATCTTCAAAATACCCTATGACAAATGTCTCGGTCGTTGCACTTGAGTCAGGAGGGATGCGCAGTGTACCGTAATCCAGCCTTGGATTTAAACGGACCAGGTTATTCTCGATACTGGTAAAAATAACCCCGCTGCCCCGATCCTGAGTCAACCACCCGCCGACTACCCCCTTGCGGGTAGACGGATCTACTGTCGCCAGAAATACATAGCTACCGGGGTTTTTATCCGGCGCATAAAGCCCGCCCGTACCAAAAGTTACCAACTTGCTGTATTCGACACCCAGATCCACACTGGCTGAAACCGTGTTGATCCGGTTTAAAACAATATCCGAGGAGCTGTTGTTGAACTTTACCGATTTGAAGAACACATAGGGTATATCGGAATAAAGTGAGATATAGTCAATGTCGCCGTTGGAATAAGTGATCTTGATCGACTTGCCGGAGCCAAAGGTGGGGTCGCTGGTGGTTTCGACGGTTGGGGTGCCTCCGGTGTCCGCAAACTGACCCTCTCTCAGGAAAGTGGCCCCACCGCTTACTGGATCGGATACGGTAAATTTGTTAGTGTCTTTATCATAAGAGACCGATAACACGCCATTACTAATTTCCATAACCGATGATGAATCCGTATCTTCCGCAAAAGCTGAAAATCCCATGCCGCTGAAAACCAAGATAAATGATAGAAGCATAGCTAACGTTCTTTTTATTATTTTTTTATTCACAGTATCTCCCCCCAATCTTTTGTCAAATTTTTGCTTTTCTTTCTATTGTTAATCTTCGCAAATATCAATTTCCTGTAATGTCGCCAAATCTTTAATTAGATTTTGTCGACTTTTGTTTTCTTTTGTGGTAAAATATATAAAGAAGAAAATCCATGACCATCTCATCAAAATAGATTTTTTTGGCCAAGGTCAAGGAAAATAATCCAAATTCTTAAATTCTTTAATTCTTTAATTCCAGATATAACAGGGATAGATTTTTTGGGAAGGTCTTCTCATTGATTTTGCTATGGAAGGTAGGTTGCCCACCCTCCATAGCGATTTTTTTGTCTTTTCCGATACCCTACCGCCTGTCGATTATCCTGAAGGCCACATATACCAGATCCAAGATGCCTACCTCTCCGTCGGGTTCCCCCTCCTCTCCAGCCACATCGCAGATTCTGGCTTCATTCCAGTTGGGATCTCCGGCTTCGGCCCCGTAATAGTACGCCACCATTGCCAGGTCCCCTACATTCACTCTTCCGTCTCCGGTTATATCTCCGGGTATCGTATATTTGGTTACCGTGATGCCCTTGCCGGTGGTCGCAGCTTCGATTACATCGCCTTCGGGGGCGGTGCCCAGTTCGGCTTTTGTAATCTTCACGGTGCCCGTCGCCGTTTCATTTACGTCTTTTGCTTTGAAGTTCAGCTCGACCAGTGCCGCATCATCGCCTATTATGGCCCGGGTGCTGGCCAGCAGTATTCTCACTTTGCCGGGCTCTTCTTCATATACTTCTGCTATTATGATGTCGTCGCCGGCCTCTTGGCAGGTTGTGAGTTCAAACAGGTCTTCGTCGTATTCCACCGTGATGTCTGCGGCGTATACGTTTGAATATACGCTGTCCGCCACATTCTTCAGGCCTATGTTCAGTTTAAATTCACTTCCGGCCTGCACCGTATCGGGGCCCGTCAGCGTCACGGCGGGTTCCGCCACGGGTTCCTCCCCCGGAGTGCCGCTTACGATGATTCCTTCCGATTCATTGCCCGATGTATCTATGGTGGTTATCCTGAATGTGTACCGCCGGCCGTTGGTCAGGCCTTCGATGATGGCGGTCTGGACACCTTTGTCTACATATACCGCATCCATAACCGTGTCGCCTTCACCGGATATCTTTATCGTGGCCAGGTCTTCATCTCCGGGGTCGGTCCAGGTGATGGTAAGCTTCCCGTCGCCTGCCGTCACGGCGGCGTTTATGACTTCTCCTGGGGCCACCGTATCCTCAAGTTTCCTGAATTTGGCATCGGCCCAGTCGGCATGGTCTTCTGCATTGCCGTTTCCTGCGTCGGTTACTACCAGCTTTAATTCTTTTTTGCCCCTGACATCAATGGTTACAAACTTCGCCGGTGTGCTGCTTTTACTCATTACACCACTGTCATAGACCTTTTCACCGTCCAGCCATACCTGAAATACTATACTGCCATTATTTATCTCACGGTCTATGCCGATGTAGGATTCAAAAATGTCATAACCCTTTCCTTCAATATTGTAAATAATCTCAGAATTAGCATGGGTTCCAATGCCTTTTTCAAAGGTGACCGCTTTACCCGAATCATCCGTAAGTCTTAACGCGTTGCCCTCAACGCTCTTATCCTTCTGCACCGTCCTCCATCCGCAGGTGGCGCTTACCCAGTCGAGATCCGACAGATATATGTAGGGTACTACGTAGAAGTTAATGATGTAGGTGGTGGTTATACCCAGTTCAGAGGTTGCCTTGATGATGGCCGTCCCCGGCAGTCTCCCGGCCTGGGTTACCTCGACTTCTACTCCGTCGCTGGAGGGGATAGCTTCCACGACCGGCACCTTTATGGTCCCCTGCAATATGGGTATATTATATTCCAGCACATCCGTGTTAAAGGTCGATAGCGGCTTGCCGTCGATGTTGATCCCTTTGAGCGCATCTACCGTCACTGTCTGCTTGCTCAATACCATGGGTGACGATGCCGCGGTAACTGGTTTTAGCCTGTAACTGTAGGAGTAGGGTTTATCCGCATAAAGAGTAAACTCCGGATGCGGTCTGGCTCCCCAGCTATTGTCCCCGCCTACGCCCATCTGCCTGTAGTTGAGCCTCAGGGTGATATCATCCCGGCGCACCAGCTTATACGGATGGCTTGCCGTCGACAGGTCTTCGGGCGTGTAATGCAATGCATTGACTTCCAGTAATGGCATGCCTACCGCCAGAAGTCCCACACCTTCGTCATTGGTCAGGGTTACCCAGCGCACATCCGTCTTGTTTCCCGTTTCCTGCGGTTCAAGATAGGGAATAAATTGTTCGTCTACGGTGCCGCTGTATACTCCCACATCTGCCCCGGTGTTCCTGTCCCAGTAGTTTTCCTGGGGACCGCGCCCGTACCATGTGATGTTTTCAAATTCCTCCGGCAATGTCAGTATGTTGCCTATTTCGGGTATTTCCGGCAGGCCCGTGCCCGGTATCAGTGTGTTTTTCACTACCACGTCGCCGCTTCCGTAAATGGTATATGTTGTCTTATAGTCTGACGGGCTGGTAGTGGGCAGTGTGGCATTTACGGTAATCCGTACAATATTGTCCGCAAGTCTTGTGACGGTGACATTGTTTATCTGCCTGTTTTTCCCCGCATACCGCCATGTGGCCGTTCTGCCCGGCATGCCGTTGCCCTTGTCGTTGTCGTTGGGCGCCCTCCAGAAATTGGGCACCGGCCCTTCCTTCAGTATTTGCTTACCGTTATAGGTAAAGGATGATATGGTGCCTTTGGCTTTATCAAACACTATAGTGAAATCCTGTCCTTCTATCGTTATTTCCTCATCGGCTTCACCGACGTCCAGCGCCGGCATCTCCGATGTATCCAGTACCGGCGCATCAGCTACTTCGAAGGGCACCTTGAACTGCTCCCTGGCAATCTCATGCCCGGCCGGGGCCCATGAAGTAGCTTCAGGCAGCGTGAAACTGATGTTCAGCCAGTACTCCGCACCGGGTTTCATCTGCGGTTTTTCAAAGGGGATTGTCACTACCCGGCTTGTGAGCGGTTCTATATCAAGGCGCGGAAGCTCTCCTTCATCTATAACCTTATCGTCTTCCATGAGCTTCCAGGTAACATTAAAAGCGTTCAGGTTCGTGAACAGATATTCGTTTTCGATTTTTATCTGACCGTTCACCAGATCCACAGCTTTTATGGCCACGTTCTGATATACTTTCTTAACTTCATAAAGCTCGGGCTGGACGGTCCTGTCGGGAAAAACCAGGCCGTTGGCACAGAAGTTGCCGTCATTCGGGTTATCACCCCAGTCTCCTCCGTAAGCGAAATATTCTTTCTGCTCATAGCTTTCTTCCCGGACTTCGTCAAAGTCCATCCACAGTACCGTGTTTTCATCGGGCAAGCGCGTATCGTTATTCAGTTCTTCCAGGCTCAGGGCCCTGTTATAGATGCGCACTTTGTCTATCAGGCCGTTAAAGCTTCTGTTCCTTTCCACATCGCGGCCGATGCCTACGGGATATGTGTTTTCCGTAATTTTTGCAGTCGTCTCTTTTGCAGCTTTTAATTCTCCATCTATATACAGCTTTAACATTGTACCATCATATGTTCCCGCCACATGATGCCAGTTCCCAAACCAATCCGTCGGCACATCCGTTACGGCCGCCACCCACTGCGTCCATTGCCCCGGTATATCTTTATCGTAAATATAAAATTCTATGACGCTTCTGTTCTGCCCAAGATAATTGGAAGTGTATTTCAGGGCAAACTGACTGTCGCCTTTGGCAATAATAACGTTATCGGTGTTCGTAATCTCTGGTTTTACCCAGGCTTCCAGGGTCAGAGCCTTGCCTGTAATATTTAATGCCGGTTCATTGGGCAGAAGGGCGTATCCTTTTAACGCCTTGCCTTCTTTGCCATCCTGCAATTCACCGAACATCTCTGCTTTGAATTGGTTTGTACTTTTATCAAATAAGGATTTCTTTACCGGCGTAGGCCACCTTAAAGCCTGATCCACCCAGTCCCATATAAAGGCTCCCTGCAGGTTTGGATACTTCTCCATCACATCCCAGTACTGGTAAAGGTTGCCTACACTGTTGCCCATGGCGTGGGCGTATTCGCACAGGATAAAGGGCTTTTGATTCCCCGATTTTCCGTAACTTTCCACGTATTCAACACTGGAATACATGCGGCTTTCCACATCGGCCCACCGGTTGTCTCCTTCATAATGTATGAGGCGGGTGGGGTCTGCCTGGCGTGCCCAATCGGCCATGGCCCCGAAGTTATCTCCATTTCCGGCTTCGTTGCCCAGAGACCAGATCAGCACCGACGGATGGTTCTTATCCCTTTCAACCATGCTCCTCATCCTGTCAATACACGCCGCCGTCCACTTCGGGTCGCTTTTGGGTAACGTGCCGCTCGCACCATGGGATTCAAGGTTGGCTTCGTCGATGAGGTAGATGCCGTATTCATCACACAGGTCATACCAGTAGGGGTCGTTGGGATAATGAGAGGTGCGCACGGCATTGATGTTGTACCGCTTCATCAGCAGGATGTCTTCGAGCATTCTTTCTTTGGTCATGGTCTTTCCCGTATCCGGATCGATTTCATGACGGTTGACTCCCTTGAACATTATGGGCCTGCCGTTTAGCTTCATCTGCCCGTTCTCAATCTTAAATTCCCTGAAGCCCAACCGGCAGCCGGCTGTCTCCGTTATCGCTCCGGTGGAGTCCTTCAGGCTCAATACCAGAGTATACAGATTCGGTTCTTCCGCCGACCATTTCAGCGGATTTTCCACAAATTGATTTTTTTCCACCGAAACTTCCTGTTGTCCGTTAAAAGCTACATCCATCACTACGGGCTCTGCAAAGACCGGCTGCTTCGCCGCGTCGTAGAGCATCGCCTCGACTTTATATGCGTCGGGCTCTGCCGCTCCAAGATTCCTTACATCCACCTTTATATTCAATGTGGCGTCCTGGTACTGATCGTCCAGATCGGTTCTGACCCTGAAATCCCTTATGTGCACCTTCGGGGTTGAATAAAGATATACATCCCGGAATATGCCGCTCAGCCGGATAAAGTCCTGGTCTTCCATCCAGCTGGCGTCCGACCAGCGGTATACTTCCACCGCCAGGGTGTTTTCCCCGGGTTTTAGATATTTCGTGATATTGAATTCAGATGGCGTGAAGCTGTCTTCATCGTACCCGACTTCCTGTCCGTTTACCCATACGTAGAAAGCGGAGCTGACTCCCTGGAAGGAAAGAAATACCTCTCGTCCTGCCCAGCTTTCGGGTATGGTAAAGGTTCGCCGGTAAGACCCTACGGGGTTATACACCGTAGGCGCCTTCGGCGGGCTTGGATTTTCATACCCTCTCCACGGATATGTGATATTGGTATATATGGGGTAGTCATAGCCTTCCAGCTGCCAGTTGCTCGGTACTTTGATTTCGTCCCAGCCGCTCACGTCATAGTCTTCTTTGTAAAAATCTGCGGGCCTTGATGCGGGATTGTCCGAGCAGTGGAATTTCCAGAGGCCGTTGAGCGACATGTAATACGGAGATTTTTCCCTGTCCCGTTCAAGGGCCGTTTCTACATCGGCAAATGGTATAAATGTGGCATGGGGTGGTTCAGTATTTACTTCAAACTTCTCGGGGTTGCCGTCCCATTCTTTTACGCCGTCCGAAGGCATGGCAAAAACCGGTATGCACAAATTGGTTAATAAGAAAACCAATATAACCAAAATGCATATGGCTTTTTTACCCATTAGTTCTATCCCCCTTCTTTCTTTAGAATTTTCTTTAGAATCTTTCAGCCCTATTTCAAAACCCCCAGATTCATCATGGCTAAAGCGGCGCTCCCCACCATGCCTGATTCGTCGCCCAGTTCCGCCTTTACTATCTGAACATTTTCCGCCACGTTTCTCATTGCTCTTAATTAAACGTATTTTCTTAAAGGTTCCAGCAACCTGTCGCCTGCAAGTGATACTTTCTTTGGCCAATGTCAAGGAAAATAATTCAAATTCTTAAATTCTTTAATTCCAGGTATAACACGGATAGATTTTTTGGAAATGTCTTCTCATTGATTTTGCTATGGAAGGTGGGTTGCCCACCCTCCATAGCGATTTTTTTGTCTTTTCCGATACCCTACCGCCTGTCGATTATCCTGAAGGCCACATA
>NZ_JBJYKD010000055.1:0-7894 GCF_049310025.1 Thermorhabdus hydrogeniformans
AATTATCATTTATGTAATATTAAGGTATACAAAGTTTTTACTTGACTTTTATTAAAAAATTTTATGCAACGCTAGTGGTTGTGATTACATCATTTCGAAAGAGGGTTCGATATGAAAGTTGGAATCGTCGGGGGCGGAAAAGCCGGCACAATTTTCCTTAAATCCCTTCTTGACATCAAAGACGTAGAAATTGTGGGCATTATGGACATAAATCCCGAGGCGCCCGGATTAAAACTTGCCAGTCAGAACAAAATACCCACTTTTACCGACCTGAAAGTTTTCCTGCAAAACGACATGGACATCGTGCTGGAGCTCACCGGAAATCAGTCGGTAAAAGATAATATAATGAAAAACAAAAAAGAGAAAACCCACGTAATGGATTCTCAAGCCGCCATGCTTGCTTCCCTCATGTCCGAACACCAGCAGAGTTTGAACGAAAAGCTGCAGCAGTACATAAGCCATATTGAGACCCTTTTAAAACACATAGCGTGCAATATATCCGAACTCAACGATACGGCCAGATCCATCGAAGAAACTTCACGCAGGATAATCAATTCGGTTTCGAACTCTATAGAAAGCATAAAGAAGACTGACAATATAATAAAAATCATAAACGACATAACCAACCGTATTAAAATCCTGGGCATAAACGCTTCTATAGAAGCCGCCAGAGCCGGAGAACACGGCAGCGGCTTTAAGGTCGTAGCCGATGAAATCGGCAAACTCACCGCCTCCAGCAAAAACGCCACCTCAGATATCACCGCCATCATAGAAAACATGAAGAGCGACATCGGCAATCTGTCCGAAATCACCCGCACTCTGGACGAAATCTGCAAAAAACAGATCGAAATTGCCGCCGCGCTGGAGGATCACAACAGGAAAATGGAGAATGTATTAATCAACGGTTGACGGAAAAGCAGCCGCGCAATAGGAACAACAAACCCCGGGAGCATACCCGGGGTTTGTTTTTTAAGGAGTTGAAAAATATGACTGCAAAATATTTTGTAATTCTTGGGACGGGAATCATTGCAGGCATTTTAAACACCATGGCCGGAGGCGGATCTATGCTGTCCGTTCCTGTTTTGATTTTTATGGGATTGCCCCCGGCGGTAGCCAATGGAACAAACCGGATAGCGTTAATGGTCGAAGGTATTATTGCAGTAACCACATTTCGAAGCAAAGGCTACTTCGACCTTCGATTGAGCCTTCTTCTGGGGCTGCCGGCCCTTACGGGCTCAATCGTTGGTGCCGGGCTTGCCATAAACACTCCGGACCGGATTTTTAATAAAATCATAGCGGCGGTCATGCTGGTGGTGATGGTTTTAATCATGTGGCAGCCGCAGAAACGAATCCATGCAGCATCGAAAACCCTCGACAAAAAGCGGATGATCGCCGCAATAATCAGTTTCTTCTTTATCGGTGTTTACGGTGGTTTTATTCAGCTGGGAATAGGATTCATAATGATAGCGGCGCTTTCGCTTATTACCGGTATGTCTCTGGTCAAGATCAACAGTATCAAGATGTTTGTCGGACTGATTTACATGATCTCATCTTTTCTGGTATTTGTTGTAAGCGGGAAGGTGGACTGGGGAACCGGACTGGCTCTTGCCGCCGGAAACGGTGCCGGCGCATGGCTTGGCAGCAATTTTACCGTGGCTGGCGGTGAAAAATGGGTGAAAATAATGCTTTTTGTCGCCGTTGCTTTTATGTCGGGGCGTTTGCTGGGACTTTTCTGAATGGACTCTCTTTGAATTCTCCTTCTACCATGATGCCTGATTTCAGCCATTGCCGTATCAGTTTCAGAATTCGCGTCATTTATACGCATCTCGACCATATACAGCCAGCCGGAAGCTCTCCGGCCCCTTGGCGGCTACCGGCACCGGATTTTCACCGGCAAGCAAATTGCAGCTTTGGTGGGCACGCAGCGGACAAGAAAAAAACCGATAGGGAAGAATCCCTATCGGTTTTTTTCTTGTGAAGTATTTGTTTTGTAGTCCTGGTATTTAGTGATCTTTCGTACGTTGCTATTTAATATCGTGCAAATATGAGGTTTGAGGTTGTGTTTTATTTTATTCTTCGATGAAAACTATTTTTACCAGATCTTGGTCAACTATCAAAGTCACTTTTGATCCTGATGTACCTGTGCCTGTCTTTATATCTCTGTATGCGGCTGTGTCGATACTATCATATCCATCGGTTACGTCGAAATACAATGTCTTGCTGCTGAGTGCATATGAGGTACCATTAACTGTGATGGAACTGCTGCTCTTTGCCGTCACATAGCCCGTTATTACTTCTACGGTACCAGTAAGGTCTCCCTCAATTCCTACAAGAGAAGTATGATCAGAATTTTGATATACTCTTCCTGCTACTGTTAATTTATTATCAGAATTCAAGGAGAATAATACTACATCTCCGATATTCTGCGCCGTACTAGATTTAAGTTTGTAATCTACTTCTTTGCCGCTGTATACCGATACTGTAGCAGCCCAATCCCCATCTTTATCTTTGTATTTATCCAGAACTACACCGAGCGATTTATCCTCTTGCTGGATCTGCGTAAATCCTTCCGTGAAAACTACCAACTTGGCTTTGTTTCCGTCGGAAACTATGATCGCTTTTACGGTATTGGTCCAGGTCTTATCCTTTATGTTATCCCATTTTACCACGTCAATGTCGTCCAACTCATCAATGATGATAGTATCATTGTTTACGATATATCTCTTAGATCCTGCTGATATTGTATCGTCATTTTTGTCAAAGGAATTCACTGTGAACACTGCTGTTGAATCTACATTCCAGGAATCACCCGATTTAGATGCAATTGCATATACAGTCATATCATTGATTACACCGTCTTTGTCGAGGGTGAAGCTAACTACTGCATATTTATCAGCGGAATCATTAACCAATGCCTTAAGGTCGCTTAAGCTAAAAACACCATTTGATGCTACAGTATGATCGTTTACAGTAATGGCCTTACCTGTTCCATTAGCGATATCCGCGTCAACGTTGTAGCTCTTGGAGCTGCCGGCAACATTGACTTTTACTACTTCATTGTAATCGTCAACTTTCAACAGTACGCCGTAGAAAGTATCGGAAGTTGTCTCGACACTTGACATCAGGTGGCGAACATCACCGGCAATATCCAGAATAGCTGTGGTGTCTTGACCTAACATATCTTCCAGTTTACTGTCATCTGCAGAGTAATCATAAATATTGTCGTTTTCATCGGGGGAGAAAGTTGCGCCATCTATAACATCATAAGTTGTTCCTTTTATCTTTACTTCACCAGCTTTTACTCTTTCAAGTTCGCCGGAAACGGTATTCCTTACTACAACGATATGATACATATCGTTATAATCGGCTACATAGATAACATCGTTGGGTTTAATGTCGTCGGGTTGAATAGTCTTCCCATTGAGGGTTATTACATATCCGTCACTAGGATCTTCCAAATCTATATCTACTTCATTTGAACCGTCATAGTAAGTAATGATATTATCATCGACTGATTCAACAAGACCGGCTTCCACTTTGTTGAAGTATTTGACATTGATCGCTACGACCTCGTTACCATCGAATACAAAGGTACCATATAGGTTATCGCTGATGAGGTTGCCACTACTATTTAAAAGGTCATCAATATCTGCACTCTCGCCATTTTTGTATACAACATAATCCTTTGCAAGTTTGTAAGTTTTGTCGGCTATCTTAAGTTTAATCTTATTTGCATCTTTATCTATACTGCTGATGACATCGACTTTTACATCGTCCCAGTTAGGATCAATAAAGAATATTTCATCATCGTTATTGACCCAAACGGTGACTTCCACGCCTAAAAGGCTTTCAATATCAACGGTCTTGTCGAGAACTGTATAGGTTGTTGCTTTGGTAATGGGCTGATCGTTATCAATTGGATCCACTGTTACTTTGTAATCGTATGCATCCACTGCGGTTACTCTGCCGTCGATCTCTTTAACCTTCAACTTGGACAAGAAGGTGGTGTCGCTTTCTTCGTAGCTCTTGAGATCGCCATAACCTGTCTGTTTCAGATGCTTTACTGTCAGTGAGTTGTCGATCATCTTGACAACGTCGCCGCGGAGTGCGGGAACATTGGGTGTAGCATTTACGTTGTCAAAAAGGCCCAGATCATCGGCTTTGCCCATGACACCGGCGGGCCAGGGAGCGCCCTCTACAGTTACGCCATAGTTCATGGCATACAGCAGCATCTTAGCCATTTCGGCATAGGTTACATTGTTGCTCGGCTTAAAGGTTCCATCTGGATAACCTTTGATTATACCCTGGCCTACTCCCAGGTTTATGTAGCCCGATGCCCAGTGGGTGGCGGCCACGTCTGTAAATTTGGTCTGCCCTTTCATGAGTTCGGCAGAACCCTCGAGGCCGGAAATTCTGATGACTAATGCCAGAGCTTCTGCACGGGTAATGGGTTTGTCGAGATTCAGGTTGCCCTTTTCATCGCCGCGGAGTATGCCCAGAGCCTGAGCTCTTACTACTTCAGGCGACTGTGCATTGGATGCCTGTGCATTATCGGCGGCGAACCCTACGCTCATGGTGCTGAGTACGAATGTGAGCACGAGCAGGGTTACGAGTAGTTTTTTAGCTTTTTTCATACTCAAATCCTCCTTTTGATTTTTAAAATACACTACATTAAAAAAGGCCTTTCCAATCCTCCTCCTGGTGTTATCCCCCCCTTCAAAATTTTTTATGGGAAGTTGTTTTTATCCTCTCTTTCAATCCCCTTTGCAGTTTATTTGTTTACAGTTATTTTTATTACTCATTTAATTCACATTTCTGCTGGATAATATTTATCCTGTATTTCTTATTTATCGACTTTTTTAAAACTGCAATACGAGATTGAAAGATATAAGCCACATAATATACTTCGACAAAAGGATAAAAATTCCTGTATAGCAGGCAAAAATATAAAGAAACTTTTATCTATAATAATGAGTTCTTATACCCTCATCCTGGATTTGAGTATGAATTTTTGGAAGAACTCATTATTAAGTTGTCAATGTTCAAATTCTATTGCTATTATAGCATCAGGGTTTTTGACGGTCAATACAATTGGTTGAATTGTAATATAAATGTAATATTGGAAAGGACTAAATTCGCAAGTATATATATTCGAGGGTATAGGGGCAAAGTCCTTCTTTCTGAAAAAAATTTTTTTAAAACATCCGGGGCATGAACGGCATCAAAAAGGACAGCATCAAGACGGTCATAAATATGGCCACCGCAATTACAATGAGCAGTGGGGCAAAGTAAGCCAGGGCGGCGCGGCCCGTGGAGAAGCCGTGGGTTTCCCGCACTGATATAATCTGGAGCACAACGGCCCACACACCGAATACGAGGCGAAAAGGCAGGCTCAGGTTTACGCCCGAAAGGCGAGAAACAAGGTTCACCGGTGCCATGAAGATGTAAGGCAGGGTGGAAAAAGCCATGGCCGCAAACAGGCCGGGCCCGGTATTTACCGGCATTTGAACCACCGTGGCCGAACCAGTTTCACCGGCGCAGCGGGCAGAGGGGTCGGCGGCCCCGTTTTTCTCCCGGGCTGCCGGATTTTCTGATAGTGGGTTTTCGACGGAGCCTTCGCCGGTGGTGGAATCGCCGGTATCGGGGCCGGCCGCGTTCAAAATCATCGGCACCCGGCGTTTAAAAAACTGGCATGAAAGTTCTATAATGCTGGTGAATATGAAATGCCACAGGGGCCTTATCAATATTGAGGCAGCGATAGAAAAAGCGATAAAATACGGCATCATCCGGCTCAAAGCAGGATAAATCCCTTCCAGTCCGGGGATATCGGGAGCTCCGGGGAAAAACGGAAGCATATGGCGTCCATAATACCTCATGGAAAATCCGGAAAGACGTGCGGGTATGGCGGTCAACGAGGGAAGCAGGTCCGAGAGTATCAGGACTATCAAACCCTGGAGGATCTTTTTTTCTAAAGAAACCCTCCTTAAGGTGTCCCTGGGCGCAAACATCACTCCGGATATGTCATCAAAAAAGTCCCGAAAAAAACCGTGCCGCGGTATATTGGGTTTTTGATTTTCTCTGTTTTCCATTTCTGAAACCTCCGGTATTTTATTTTACATTATATTATATGCGCTTAATATGACCTTGTTTTACAAAATACTGATGCCTGTCGGGTTTTTCACGGCGCCAGGATGCTCAAGCCGATGTTTTTAATGAGCCGGAGAAAGGACATATCCCGGTTGATGAGGTCCGCATCCGCGCCGTAATTAATGATACCCGGCACGGCGGACTTTACTCCGGAAAGCAGGGCCTCCAGGGCGGTCTTTTTGCCGTATTCTTTTATCACAGGTGTCCCTTTTATGCCCGCCAGGTCGGCGGCGATTCTGATGGCGTCGTAGTAGTTGCCCAGTTCGTCCACAAGGCCCAGTTCCTTTGCCTGCGTGCCGGTGAAAATCCTGCCGTCGGCAAGTTTCCTTACTTCCTCGACGCTCATGTTTCGGCCCCTGGCGACTATTTTTACAAATTGCTCGTACATCTCATCCACCATGCCCTGGAGGATCTTTCGCTCTTCGGCGGTCATGGGGCGGGTGGAGGAACCGATGTCCTTGTGGGGGGCGCTTTTTATGACGTTTTCTTTGAGGCCCAGCTTGCCGTACAGCCCTTCCACGTTTTGAAACTGCATGATGACGCCGATGCTGCCGGTGGTGGTGCCGGGGTTTGCCACTATTTTGTCGGCGGCGCAGGCCACCATATATCCTCCCGAAGCGGCCACGTCGCCCATGGAGACCACCAGCTTTTTGCCGGCCTCTTTTACTTTGAGGGCCTCTTCGTAAAGTTCCTGGGACGCGGCCACGGTGCCGCCGGGGCTGTTTATTCTGATGACAAGGGCGCCGATGTCAGGGTCTTCTGCGGCTTCGTGCAGCTGCGCCAGCACGGGGCCGGTGCCGGCGGCGGAGAAAAGCCCGGACGAACCCGACATTATGACACCCTCCAGCGTTATTACTCCCACCTGCTTTCTGGCGGGCTCCGCCTGGCGGCGGGGGCTTCCGGGCCCCAGGGCAAAGGCGGCAATGATGGAAACGGCGACGATAAGGATTAATATGACCGTAACGGTGCGTTTCAAAGGAATCGCTCCTTTCATTAAAAAATGTTAAATTCTATATGACCATCATATGTAATTTAAAAATAAAAATACCGGCGATGCCGGATTAAATCCTACCTAAAAGTCCTAAATTTATCTTTTTCTACAATAGTTAGCCGATTGTTAGTTATATTTAAGTCATCTATTTCTTTTAAAAAGCTTTCAAGAATACTATTGATATTTTCTACCGTTGGCGGATATGCTCGGATTACTAAAATACCGGCATGTTTATCCAGCGGAAATCTTAAAATATTGGCAAAATCAAGGTCACACGTTATCAAAACTCTACCTTCACTTTTAGCAAAATTTAAAACTTCTTTATCACTTGTACCACTAAAACCTTCCTCTTTAATATCCTTTACATCCAGACCATGAAAACGTAACAAATCAACCGTTTTTGGAGAAATATTTTCATCTGTCAAAAATCTAACCAATCTACTGCACCGCCTTAAAAGTAAAGACATCTTCTTCATACTTCATGAATTTCGCAGCGTATTTTAAGGCGCAGACGATGTCGGCCTTTTTTAGCTGTGGATAAGACTCTATTATCTTTTCCGTTGTATACCCAGCGGCAAGCAAATCTAAAATTAAATAAACCGGGATGCGAGTACCTTTTATAACAGGTTTACCGCACATTACCTCAGGGTCGATTATTATTCTATCCTCCATGTTCACTACCTCCTCGTATAATATATTTAGTAAATCAAACTTATTCAAATTCCAGTTAAACATGGACCTTGAAAACTAAATATA
>NZ_JBJYKD010000056.1:0-7567 GCF_049310025.1 Thermorhabdus hydrogeniformans
GTGGTGAAAACCGCGCACCATTTTTTTCATTACTATTTGTGCCGCCAGCGGTAGCGGCGGAATGGAGGGTTAAAATGTTTAATAAAAATCAAATTATAAGTTATAGTTTAGTTATAGTCTTTGTTGCTATCTCATTTTTAGGACATCCTTTTGTTTTGGCAAAAGAGTCTGCAAAAGAAGTAATTAAAAATGAACTAAAAATAAAATTGGAAGAAAGTAAAAAACATTTAGAAGACCCTGCAGAACTCATAGATGTGACTTTTGTAGATATAGAAAATGGTTATTCTTATAACGAAAAAGAAGGTTTAAAAAAGATTGACATTTACAAAGTTAAAAATGGAAAGGTTACATTTAAAGATGGTTCAGTAATTCCCGTTAATAATGATTGTGGACAATTTTTTACAATGACTTCTAACAATAGTGAATTAAAAAACAGTTCTCAATCCACTTATAGTGAATTCAGAAGAGTAAGATCTTATTCAGGCTATAGAAAAACAGAAGGCTATATAACATTACCTTCGAGTTCTGATATTTCAGGGGTAAATGCATCGGGTGAAGCAGCTTATAATTATATGGGTATAGGCGGAACCATTAATGTAGAGCAAGGATTAGTAATGGGGGGACTTTATGGTGGTGTGTGGAGAGTGTATCATAATATAAGCGGAAATTGGGTGGATGATAAATGGCCGACTAACGGGATACCTGCTGGCACAAAGGTTTTTTTAAGAGAATATGTTCCTCAAGATAATCAGATTGCTTTATACATAAGTTATAGCGGAGGTAGTAAAACATTTATTTATACAGCACAAGGGGCAAAATATGATGGAACTAACCAGGATATGCGTAGAGTTACCAGCTTGTTACTTAATGGTAATGGATATTCCAAAAAAAATATCTGGTCTAATGTTTATATAGCAAATAAAAGCGAAATGCATTTATGGGGTACAGCAGATACAAAAGTAGGTAAGGATTATACAGAAAAAACAACTTATGTAACAACTACAAATGTTGACCCTTATTATAACGAAACCATAAATATAGATTGTCCGTAAAAATTAATAATATCGGTTGAAAAGTAGCATTAGATTATCTTGTTAGGATAAATCACGTCTTGTGAGCGAGTAAAGGAGCCTTAAAATACTGCGATAAGTGTCCTAAAGAAGAGTTCTAAAAGAGATTACTTTGCGGAAAATACAGAGTTGATTAAATGGGGGAAATGAATAATGATTAATAAGAACTTAAAAATATTTATATTCTTAGTTTTATTGGTTATTTTCATGTTCAGTGCTTCCGAATTATCTTTTGCCGGCAACTCTCCTAAAATAATCTTTAACAGTGAAGAAACTAATATCAAAACTTTTTTATTACATGGAAAGTGCATGGTTCCTGTAAAAGAAATATCTACATTAGTTAACGCCAAAGTTTCCTGGAATTCAAAAACAAAAGAAATTACTATTTGCTCGCCAGTTCATACATTTCAAGGTAAAGTTAACTCATCTTTCTATTTAATAGATGGCAATAAAAAACAATTAACTTCCAGGTTAATTCTAAAAAACGGAGTAACATATATTCATGTGAGGCTATTGCCGGAAATTTTCAATATTTCAATTATATGGGACAAAAACAATAATGCGGTTATTTTAAATACGGAAAATAATACTATTAAACAGCTAACAACAGGACAATATTATGTACGTTATTCTTCAAATATGTTAGAAGTATCAACTTCAAAAGGAATAATATGGAGAAAAGAATTTAAAAGTGATAAAGGAGAAATTTCTTTTGTAACAGTTCATGACACATGCATTTATGTAGCCGGCAGTCAATTTTATGGATGCTTGGATTTGACTGATGGTAAGACTAATTACCTTATAGATGCGGATAAGTATATGACGGCGCGCTTACCGCCTTATGTTTTAGACGACAAGCTTATTATAGCATGGTATACCGGTGAACTCAGTTTGCCCGGAAAACTTGTTTGCTATAATTCAGAAACTGGAGAAAAAATATGGGAAAAGGAAAATATTTATTGTAACTCTATCTCAATCGATAAAATAGATTCAAAAAAATACTTAGTTATTGACGGTGATGATAACTTGTTTGACGGTATAAAACATATATATTTTATCGATCCTGATACAGGCACTATTATATCGGATAAAAAAGAAGAACAGTAACGAAAAAATTTATTTATTTAACAAACATTTTTTCCACATAATATAGGTGTAAAAATCAGGGTAAAGATACACATTCGAAATTACCGAAACAAAAAAGAAGAATTTACAAAAAATATTATTTGTAAGGAAATTGTATTTGAGATTGCGTAATTACTCCAAGGGATTTGCGCAGACCATCTAGCCGCAGCCAGGCCGTCTGGTTTCCCGGGATATATCCTTTTCTCTTGGGAAGTTGAACATGCTGTCGCTTAATATGTGCCAGCTCCCCATGGCCGACGTGGTCACCAGCAGGCCGTTGAGAAAAATAAGCGGAATGTTTATGATGCTGAACTCATGCCGGGCAATGCTGGTAATCATTACAATTGATTGTGCAACGAGAAATACAAGCCATCGGGTCCGGATCAGCTTGAAGCATCCGGATTCTTTAAGAAATTCCACCACCATCACGGTGGCGGTAACGGCGCCGGTTAAGGTACCGAGAGAGGAGTAAGTGAACTGGTCCTGCACGGGATTTCACCTCACTTTTAAACGGATTAATTCAGCCGCCGGGTCTGTATATTAAGATAAATCAAATTGAGATAAATGTTTTTTCAGCTTTTTCAGAGCCCTATTCTTTATCACGCTAACTGCCGGCTGGGATATTCCCAAATTTTCGGCAACCTCCTTTTCCGTCAAATCTTCAAACACCGTAGCTTTTATTACCTTTTGCTGGCGCGGCGTCAGGAGCGACAGAATTTCCAGAATAAAAATCCGGTCTTCGGCTTCGGCCAGCGTATCGGTTTTATCCGCAATCGTATCGATTAGTTCCACTATCTCATTTCCGGCATCATCGTTAATCTTTTGATTTAAAATAAACAATTCGTGCTCCCGCAGATGTTTTTGTTTTCTGACCAGGCGGTTCGCCTCATGACGCAATCCGGTCAAAAGCCATGCCGTAATCCTGATTTCCTCGAGATCAGGCTCAATGACATCCTGGATGTGAGCCCATGTTTTCACCTCCCCCTCTTTGTTTACCGGGCAAGTCCTCTATATATAAAAGAGTTAATAAGGGTCGATTTTTATAACCTCCCTGTCAGTTTTTTTTAAAAAATTTTTTACCCCCATTATTCCTGATATACCGGCTTAGTTCGTCTCTTCCCCAGGTCGTGTTTGGCCTGTAGTTTTTTATAGCGTTCAATATCCATTCCGTCAGGTCCGCTCCCGCGTCTTCATCCCCCAGGCGGCGTGTGTATTTTTTTACAATAGCCTTAAACCGGTCAACCACCTGGTGGGCGGCCTCCTCGTCGCCGTTTTTCGCCCTGCGTATCAAATCCTTCAGTTTTGGTCTGTTATGCAACCTAAAGCCCCCCTTTTCCAATGAAAATGGTTCACAAAAAACCCGTTCTAAGGCTCCGGCGCGTTTTTATATCGTTTGGTGAAGTGACAAAAAAACCCGCTCTCGAAAGAAAGCAGGCTTATCCATCAGATTCAGCGGCAGCCAGGCTGTCATAGCGCAACAGCGCCTTAGACCCTATGGTTTTGCGCCCCCACCTTTCGATGAGTTTGCCGTTATCACCGAGTTTTTTCTTTTTCCACTGTTTATTTATTCCACATATTACTTAAATTTCCTGCTTACCCGGTCCAACTGGCGCTTTTCAGGGGCTAACCGGCGGAATTTCGGTTATAAACGGCCAAAAAACCGCTACGCCGTTCATACCCAAAAAACCGCCAGTTGTACCGGAAAATCCGCCAGTTGTTCTTATGGGGGAGGAAATTCAAAAAAGAAGACGTCAAAGAAATTACACAAAAAGCCATACAAATTTAGAAACCCTTGACAGATTATGGGAGGAATTTAGAATGCTAAATGTGTTCAAGTATGCCGAAGAAAGAGGGAAACAGGAAGGCTTTCTTGAAGCATTAAATAAACACAGCCGCGCAAAAAACTCGGCTTTTTTTAGTGTGCCGCGTGCCCAGCAAAGCCGCAATTTGCTTGCCGGTGAAAGTCCGGTACCGGTAGCCGCCAAGGGGCCGGTTAGCTTCAGGGCTGGTTGTGTCAGAAATGATACGGTCAAAGCGCCCTGAATATGCAAGACTTCAGACCGTAACATAAAGTGAACTCTGCAGCGCTGTTAGAAAACCCATATGGGAGAACAGAGGATGGCGAGCCTCTGGCGTATGGGCGAAGCCCATGGAATGTGTGAAGAACTTGGATGCAACACAGAGGAATCCTCCGGCGTAGGGGAGACGGTATGAAGTTACAGTAGATTGCGGAACTGGGGAGGCCCTACCCTGCACGGGAAACCGTAAAGAGAAAGCATATAAGCCAAAAGGGTGAAGTTGCTATTCTGTAGGGAGGGAGTCTGAGGGGGAAGCAGAACCAGAAGATTTCATGCACTATACGACAAGCTTTGGAGAAAAGACATACTATGGAAAGCGTGGTTCAACGTAAAAGAGAATGCCGGAAGTGCCGGTATCGATGGCCAAACCATTGCCAAGATAGAAGAAATAGGAGTAGAAACAGTACTAAACGAAATAGCCGAAAACCTAGACAACATAAATCACGATAAACTTATGAAACTGGTCGAGATGGCTGAAAGCAGGCATCATGATAGGAGGAGAATTCAAAGAAAGTGAACTTGGGAGTCCCAATGAAAAGACAAGGATAGTATCAATGTGGGAGGGCAAGAATGGCTTCGATTTCCTTGGGTACCATAACAGGATGGTAAAATGTAAAAGACTGGATGGCCGGGAATATTATTATCCAGACACTTAACAGGAAAATCACCGGATGGCGTAACTATTACCACCGCTCAAGATGGGATAAACTATGGCAATTAGACAAATACATCCATACTAAACTTGCTGTATGGTATAACGAAAAGAGGCACCGCAGGAAAAGAAGAGATTTCCTGAAACTATGTGCACTTTTCAAAAACATGGGACTAAAACTTCTATCTGCATAGTTCGAATGCTGAAGGAAGAAGAATATTGGAAAGCCGTATGAGGGAGAACCTCACGTACGGTTTGATGAGGAGGGGCTGGGAGCTCCAGCCCTTCACTCTAACGGCATGGGCGAGCTTCGGCGGCGAAAATATACATGTGGCTGTCAGCAGCGACCGTTAGCCGATGGGGCTATTTTCCGCCGTTCAGACGCGATTTTCCGCCAGTTGGACCGGAAAAACCGCCAGTTGGACAAAGATGGAAGGAAATCAGGAAACTGCGGAGAATATTTTATCAAATAAATTTAAATACAAATATTAAACTAGGGGGGTAACTTAATGAGGAGGATGGCTACTATTTCTTTAGCTATCGTTACTTATTTTGTGTTAGCTCTATTATTAAAAAATAGTGTAGCAAACGCATCATCATTCAGCATTTATAATGTAGGCTCAATTGAAAAGCAGATTAGCCCCGAAATTACGGGCGAAGAACGGGTTGTCATTGCCCGAATTATGGAGACCCTCGAACCTGAAGATCGGGAAAACGTAATTTACATTGCAGCTGATGGAAAAGTTTATGCAAATAAGCCTGAACTAAAAAATAACATTATCAAGTGGGATAAAGTTAAGGGCAATATTTATCGTGATTTGAAGGGCAACATGAGAGCTTTCCCAGAGGAAGAAACTTTTGCTAGTGAGGGAACCAGAGCTTCAGTTGCCGGCATTCTTGCCACCGGAGGTCCCTATAGACGAATCAAATCAATCACCGGTTATTCTTGGTTTTCTTCCTATGTTCATCTAGCCGGAGGTGAAGAGATCGAGATTAAACAATCTGTGGGGGATACAGCTTATGTTTACACTGGCGGTACTGGAAGCACTGGTGTGGAAGTAGATGCAGGATTGCAGTATAGCCAAACTTATGACAACTGGGCTTTTTATATGAAGGTCGGGAGCGGTAAGCCTTATACAACCACTCCAAGGTTTAAAGCTAATCAGGACGCCTTCATAAAGTTCTACGTGCCTTCAGACGAAAAAGTAACCCTGTCGGTAACGGCCTACGATACTAGCAATACGAAGAGGACAATATCCTACACTATGGATGCAACTGGCTTTAATCAGAATGGTTCTGACTGCCGTATTAAGCGCTGTACCACTATAGCCCAGACTAACCAGAACTTTTCTTCGGGATCTTGGTATGAAAATGCTCACTGGTACTCCTGCAAGATTGGAACTGGCTCGACCTCTAACCATACTTGGGCAAAAACTGATATCTATCAGACTACTAGTTATCCCGATTCCACTCATGTCGTTGTTAATTATGTAAGTGCTGCCGAAGAAACGGACAACATCTACTTGAACCTGGAGAAATAGTAGTTTTTAAATAAAAATGTGGGTAACGCAGCAATTGCATACCCGCCCTTTTATAAGGAGGTATTGATATTGTACCGTTCTTACAAGTCAATCATTGCTTTCATAATTGCTTTCATAATTATTTTTCTTGTACCGGAATCGGCGTTTGCTTCAATGAATTTACCCGTATTCCTTAAAGTCAATCAATATTTTGTGCTGTATACCTACCCTAAGCCCCCCTATATTGATAGTCAGAACCGTCTGATGGTTCCGGCACGCATATTTTGTCAGCGCCTTTTAGGGGCAGATGTGAACTTTGATTATCAGAACATGGCAGTAACCGTCAAATTTTCAGGCAAAAGCCTTAAATTTACAATCGGATCTAGAACCATTGAGATAGATGGAAAGCCCAAAGAGATAGACACCGTTCCGGTGCTTTCTGACGGCAAAGCTTTCATTCCTCTTCGCACCCTCACAGATGCCTTCGGAATCAAGACCGAGTGGAATGACCGCTACAGGTACATTCACCTGCAGGACGATAGAATCATGAAAACACAGACCATTCTGGAGATGGAAGACATCACCGCTAAAGGTGTGATAACTGACTCCGATGCATTTATACCGGTTTCGGCCTCCTTATCATTGAAGCAAAAGGCCGGGGGGTTTACCGCTGTAGAACTTTTTACTGAATCAAGAAATATTTCTGGCCAAGATATTCAAGAGGGCAGAGAAGACATTCAAATATACATCGCCTATAATACAGGTTGGAGTTATGATGATCCTTACAGGGAAAGACCTACAGTGAAAGTCGATTGCATTATAAAAAAACGTATGACCGGTGAATATATGCCCGGCGACAAGCTCAACTACATTCTGTATTGGGGAAGAGTTATCGATTTTAAATAGCTGGTAATATGATATTTTCCGCCGTTCAGACGCGATTTTCCGCCAGTTGGACCGGAAAAACCGCCAGTTGGACAGATCTGGCAGGAAATCCAGAAACTGTGGAGAATACTTTATTAACAACTTTAAATTAAGCTTTTTCTAAGTCCTGCGGTAAAAAGTCAAGTACCTAAAAATAACAAAATGGAAAATATTTAGCTCACTTTTTGTAAAAAAGAC
>NZ_JBJYKD010000057.1:0-7218 GCF_049310025.1 Thermorhabdus hydrogeniformans
AATTATCATTTATGTAATATTAAGGTATACAAAGTTTTTACTTGACTTTTATTAAAAAATTTTATGCAACGCTAGTGATTTTTGATATAAAATTGAACAATGTTAATATACCATAATATTGACTTAATATAAACTATAAATAAATACAATCAATTCAAATTAATTCAATCACTATAAATTTCGGTTGAATCTATAGCTAAATTACAAGACTTTGGCTTTTAGGCCCCCATAACCCTTTGATGCTTTGAAATTAATTATTGTAAATAAACTGAACGAAACCATTGTTAGGCATTAACATATTTATTAAGCAAAAAGGTCTTAGAATTCATGGCACTTCTCTCATATCTATTTACATTTCTTTCATTCTTTTCTAAATTCAATTGTATAAATTCATTAAAAAACATCATGTATTGACTGTGGCTGAAATATAAAGCTTCTTGTTACAGTTTATCTGAATATTAATTTAAAATGGGAGGGGAGAGGATTTGACGGGCTACATTGTTAAGAGATTGTTGCAGTTAGTGCCTGTATTGATTGGCGTTTCCGTTGTTGTATTTTTAATGATTTATCTTATACCTGGTGATGCGGCAGAGGTGATCGCGGGTCCTACTGCTACTAGTGAAGAGATAGCAAATATAAGGGCGAAGCTAGGCCTTGATCAGCCTGCCTATGTGCAGTACTTTAGGTATATGTCGAGGGTGTTAAGAGGAGATTTGGGCTATTCTTTCCAAACTGGCCAGGCCGTATCGGAGGCTATTGCTACAAGATATATAAATACATTCAGCCTGGCCCTGTTCAGTGCATTGATAGCAATCATTATAGGTGTTACCACAGGGATTATATCTGCAATAAGGCAAAATTCGTGGTTTGATCATTTATGTATGTCTATCTCCATCCTTGGTATTTCTGCTCCAACATTCTGGATTGGATTACTCCTGCTAGTAATCTTTTGTGTGGAGTTTAAGATACTGCCAATCTCAGGATTTAATGGGCAGATATGGACATGGGACGGCCTTAAGCATCTTATACTTCCTGCTATTACACTAGGGTTTAATTCATCTGCCATGATTGCCAGAATGACTCGTTCATCTGTCCTGGAGATAATACATCAGGACTATATAATGACGGCCAGAGCAAAGGGGATAAGTGAGTTTATTGTGATCATGAAGCATGCCTTTAAAAATGCTCTTATACCAATAATAACGGTGATTGGAATAGACTTTGGAAGTCTGCTTGGCGGGGCTGTTGTTGTAGAGTCTGTCTTTGCCATCAATGGTATTGGTAGGCTTATGGTGCAGGGTATAAATGCCAGGGACTTTCCTATGGTCCAGGGGACGGTCCTGGTGGTCGCCACAACATTTGTGCTCATAAATCTTGTGGTGGATCTGCTATATGCTGCCATAGACCCAAGAATTTCATACAGGTGAGGGGATAATTTATGAGTGAAACAGGTCAGATGATAAAGTACATGGAGGAAACATATAAAAGAAAAAGCCCTTTCATAGACCTGTGGAAACACCTTAAAAAGAATAAACTGGCGCTAACAGGGCTGGCCATTGTCCTCTGTTTCATAATTTTGGGTGTTTTGGCACCGGTGATAGCACCCTATGACCCATATAAACAGGACCTGACGGTGAGGCTTTTAAAGCCAGGCTCTCCAGGCCATATCCTGGGTACAGACGAATACGGCAGAGATATGTTGAGCCGGCTCATATATGGGGCAAGGCTATCTCTTCTGGTGGGGTTCAGTTCGGTGGGGTTTGGCCTGGTCTTTGGGGTGATATTAGGACTTCTGGCAGGATATTATTCTTCTATAGACAGTATTATTATGCGGATTGTAGATATCATGTTGGCGTTCCCCGGTGTACTGTTGGCTCTGGCCATAGTTTCTGCCTTAGGGCCTGGTATTACCAATGTTATAATAGCTGTGGGAATATGGTCAATACCAACCATATCCCGTGTTGTTAGGGGTACAGTCCTCTATATAAAGGAGATGGACTATATCACAGCTGCTAGGGCATTGGGAGAGACTGACTCAATGATACTCTTTAGAGAGATACTGCCAAACTGTGTCTCCTCTATAGTAGTGTATGCCACAATGAGGCTTGCCACAGCAATACTATCAGCGGCTACATTAAGCTTTTTAGGACTGGGGGCGCAACCTCCCGCTGCTGAATGGGGTGCTATGGCGTCTACCGGCAGAAACTATATATTCCAGGCACCACACATAACACTTTTACCTGGCATTGCCATAATTCTAGTGGTCTTTGGCTTCAATTCATTAGGCGATGGCTTGAGAGATGCCCTGGACCCCAACCTTAAAAATGCATTATAAAGTTAAATGTTTATTCTTTTAGTTCAGTTTAAAATTTAAAGGGGGAAGAAGACATTGAAGAAAAGCTTATTTACAATGCTCATTATTGTCCTGATGTTGACTTTTACATTAACAGCATGTTCTTCAGGAACGCAGACAAATAACCAGCAAACCCAGACTGAAAAAACACAAACAGCACCTCAAGAAATAACATATGTATCCATGACAGATGCGGTGGGCCTTTCACCTATACTCACCAATGATTCTGCATCCAGCAATGTAATAAGGAATATTTATGAGACACTTTTTATGAGGGACCCCAAGACAGGGGAAATAAAGCCTCTACTCGCAGAATCCTATGAAAACCCTGATGAAAACACATGGATAATAAAGCTCAAAAAGGGTATTAAATTCCAGGATGGTACACCGTTTACCTCGGAAGCAGTAAAATACACATATGAAAAGATAATGGACCCGAAGACGGGTTCTCCAAGGGCAAGCCTATTAAAATCCGTAAGCTCCATAGAGACTCCGGATGACTATACGGTCATTATCCATACTAAGGAACCCTATGGAATAATGCTTACGGCTTTAGCCCATGATAACCTCTCCATAGTAAATCCTAAGGCAGATAAGAATGGAGATATCAATAGAAATCCTACTGGTGCAGGCACCGGGCCGTACAGGTTTGTTGAATGGATACCCGGAGATCATATCACCCTGGAGAAAAACCCTTCCTACTGGCAGGGTGCACCCAAACTTGATAAAGTTACATTTAAGGTCGTACCTGAAATGGCTACAGCAGTATCTATGATTGAAACGGGAGAGGCAGACTTCCTGGTGGGGATACCACCCGAGCAATTAGATAGGCTAAAAAATAACCCTGATGTTGAAGTGACAGAAATAAAGGGAAATCCCACAAGGTACCTGGGCTTTAATTTTAAGAAAAAGCCCTTTGACAACCTAAAGGTAAGACAGGCCATATCTTATGCTATTAACAGGGATGCTTATATAGAAACATTAAATGGTCTTGGGTATAAATCAAGGGGCATAATCGGTCCTAAACTCTTTGGTTATCATGAGGAAATAGAGCAACACGGGTACGATTACGATCCTGAAAAAGCAAAACAGCTTTTAGCTGAGGCCGGGTATCCCAATGGATTTAAGACCACACTTACAGTTGGAAATACCGACATTTATATGAAAATGGCTCCATTTATCCAGGCCCAGTTAAAAGAAGTGGGTATAGATGTAGAACTCAATGTTATGGATTGGGCATCATTCCTGGCATACTGCAAAGCAGGTAATCAAGAAATGTTTTTGAATGGCTGGATGAATGTGACAGGTGATGGAGAAGAGCTACTTTATCCACAGTTCCATTCTTCAAATATTGGCGCCTCAAACTATTCGAGGTACGACAAGCCTGAGATGGATGAGCTCATCATGAAGACAAGGGTTACCGTCGATCAGAATAAGAGGTATAATTATTTAAGACAGGCGAACATAGCCTTTACAGATGATGTGGCATGGGTGCCTATGTTTAATGATGTAGTTACAATGGCTGCCAGGAAGAATGTAAAGGGTATTATATTCGAACCAAATGGAGAGTTTAGATTGAATAATGCATATAAAGAATAGGTGATGTAATTGGACACGCTTTTAAAAGTAAATAACCTAAAAACCTATTTTTATACGATTGACGGCATAGTACCTGCTGTGGATGAGGTTAGCTTTGAGGTAGGGATGGGTGAAACACTAGGGATTGTTGGAGAGTCGGGCAGCGGCAAGAGTGTCACTGCCCTTTCCGTGATGAGGCTTGTGCCAAATCCGCCAGGCAGAATAATTGGTGGCTCAATAAACTTCAAAGGGGAAGAGTTGCTTATCAAACGGGAATATGAGATGAGGATGATACGTGGCAATAAAATAGCAATGATATTTCAGGATCCCATGACATCATTAAATCCGCTTTTTACCATAGGTGATCAGATAATAGAGGCCATGGTAATTCACCAGGATATTAGCAAAAAAGAGGCCAGAGAAAAGGCAATAGAGATGCTGAGGATGGTGGGCATCCCATCTGCTGAAAAAAGGATAGATGACTATCCCCATCAGATGAGCGGTGGTATGAGGCAAAGGGTGATGATTGCCATGGCCCTATCCTGCAGGCCAGACCTTCTTATAGCTGACGAACCAACTACTGCCTTGGATGTAACAATTCAGGCCCAGATTCTGGAACTGATAGAAGATATGAAGGAAAAGCTAAATATGTCAGTGATGATAATAACCCATGACCTGGGAATTGTAGCAGAGATGGCTGACAAGGTTGTGGTAATGTATGCGGGTAAGGTCATGGAATACGCCGATGTTAACAGTATCTTTTCCTCTCCTCTCCACCCATATACACGAGGTCTTATGGATTCCATCCCAAGGATAGACAGGGAGGAAGAAAGGCTAAAGTCTATAGAGGGTACCTTGCCGACACTTACTGGAAATTTTAAAGGATGCAGATTTAAAGATAGATGTGTCTGCGCTGAAAATATATGCCATGAAGAGGAACCGCCTATTGTAAATATTGGAGAAAGACAGGTTAGGTGTTTCAAGTATGTATAAGAGGTGGATTTATGGAACTTTTAGAGGTTAAAGAACTCAAAAAATTTTTTCCTGTGAAGGGCGGTTTCTTTTCAAGGACAGTAAACTATATAAAAGCTGTTGATGGGGTATCTTTTAAGGTTAAAGAGGGTGAGACACTTGGGCTTGTGGGCGAGTCAGGCTGTGGTAAGTCTACCACAGGCAGGACCATACTCAGGCTCTATGAGCCGACAGATGGGAAGATTTACTTTGAGGGAGTTGATTTTACAGCGCTAGACAAAGAAAAACTTAGAGCAAAAAGAAAAGAGATGCAGATAATATTTCAGGACCCATATTCATCTCTAAATCCAAGACTTACTGCTGGTGAGATAATAGGGAGAGCAATTGATGTGCACAGGATAGCCAAGGGAAAGGCCAGAGAGAGACGCATTATAGAGCTTTTGGATGTAGTTGGGTTAAAAAGAGAGCACTATCACAGGTATCCAAATGAATTTTCCGGTGGTCAAAGGCAGAGGATAGGTATAGCAAGGGCTTTGGCCTGTAATCCGAAGCTCATAGTTTGCGACGAACCAATATCAGCCCTGGATGTATCTATACAGGCCCAGATAATAAACCTTCTTAAAGATATCCAGGAGCAGTTTAATTTGACCTATATATTTATAGCTCACAATCTGGCAGTGGTAAAACATATAAGTGATAATATAGCAGTTATGTATCTCGGGAAGATAGTAGAGATGGCAGACAAGAAAGAACTCTTTTCAAGGCCACAGCATCCATACACCGCTGCACTCCTAACAGCAATTCCTATTCCGGACCCAACTAAGAGGCATTCAAGGATTAAACTGGAGGGGGATGTACCAAGCCCTATCAACCTTCCACCGGGGTGCAGGTTTGCCTCCAGGTGTTCTGAAAGAACTGCCATTTGCAATGAGGTAGAGCCAGAACTTATAGATATTGGCGGGGGACATATGGTAGCCTGCCATAACAGGAGATGATAGATTGAATACCGACGATATCATGAGAATTGCTTTAGAAATGTCGGGTTTTAAAAGTATACCAGAGGACTCAGAGATTTATATTGAGGGGAATAATATAAAAAGGGTTCTTTTTGGGATAGATATTGAGGAGTCAGATATATATATGGCCAAAATGATGGGGTATGACGCAGTAATATCCCATCATCCGCTCGCTTCTTGTGTAAATGCATATAAGGTATATAAAGACCATGTGAAGCTGATGGTAAAGGCCGGTGTGCCGGAAGAGATAGCCTTAAAGGCTGTAGAGGATAAGATGGAGAACATAAAAATTACAGCCAGCTCCTCAAATTATGACAGGGTGGTCTCTGTGGCCAGGCTATTAGGTATGCCGCTTTTAAATATTCATCAGCCGTTAGATGAGATTGGACGCAGGATAATGCAGGAGAAAGTAGATAAGGTATTAGAGAAACAGGATGCCACCCTGGAAGATATATTGGACGGGCTTTATGAAATAGAGGAGTTTAAGAGGGCCAGGACTGATGTTAGTGTCCTGATTGGGGATAGAAAATCTATAGCAGGAAAAACAGTGGTAGCTCATGGTGCCTATACCAATGGAGGCTATGAAGTTGCCAGGGCTTATTATAAAGCAGGTGTTAAGACAGTAATATATATACACATATCATATGCAGATTACAAGAAACTAAAAGACGAAAATATGGGAAATTTGATAGTCACGGGGCACATCGCCAGCGACTCTGTAGGTATTAATCCGTTTGTAAATAGGCTTAGAAAAGAAGGACTTGAAGTTACCACATTTAGCGGAATAATTTAAACTGACTCGGCTCCATTCTAAAATTATAGTAAAAGGACTGCTTAAAATGTAGTTCTCTTTAGATTTAAAGTTTTACAAAGAGAGAGCATTGCTTATCTTTCTCTGGAGCGCAAATCACCCTGCCATCATAGTAAGGGCCAGAGTATATGTCACTATATCCAAATTCATAGTATTATTACAGCACAATTTGTACATTATATTTCCCGGCGAGCTTATGGCAACACCAGATACCGTGGCCGCGACGGGAGGGAATCTTTTTTGTTTCAATGGCGTTTTTGTTAAAACCATCCTGCAGCGATTTCTGTACGAAGGTTGAGCTTGATGGTTGTACAGTTACTAGTAAAAGAAGGCATGATATAATAGCATTAAAGGAGAAATTACAAAAAGGGACGTGATATGCGTTGAGTGGAAAAATAAAAAAGCTGGGGCCGGGGGAACTTTTGCTCATGTTTTGGGCTTTTTTTAAAATCGGCGCATTTACCCTGGGCGGCGGGTTTGCCATGATA
>NZ_JBJYKD010000058.1:0-6395 GCF_049310025.1 Thermorhabdus hydrogeniformans
CCAGCCTTCGGCCGCTCTCCACGGCCTCCTCGTGACCGCTCCTGTAATATACCATATCTCCTGCCGCGTTTTCAAATGACAATATCCGTATTTAGAGGTTTTTAATGCTTTATATTCGCTTTAAAATATTTTATGCTCCTCATAGCTCTCTTATGCTCAGGCTTATGAATTAATTAACCGCCGCACAAAAAATATTCTGCCACCTGATTTACCATCTCTTTTTTAATTAAAATACCACCGATGGCATCTTTTCTCAACGGTTACAAGACCCGCGTTAAGAAACTTTTTTTCATGATCATCGTTCGGGTTCCGATTTACTTCTCATCTTCCAGCCGGTTCTCAGGTGATCAGATTTTATGTGCGATGTGTTTTAGAAATAAAAAAATGCCCGGTAACGGGCAATTCTCCATTCCGGACACAGCCGGTTCTCTGTTACGGCTATCCGATAATGCAGTGTCATTTTGCTATTATCATAACTTTGTTTTCTCCATCGATTTGTTTCCTGTAACCCAGTTCTGCCAGCAGCGGGTCTGCCGCCACATATGATTTTTCGTTTATTTTAATTTCTCTTAAGCCGCCGATAAGCGTCTGCCCGCCCGGGCCGGTCACCCGGCAGGATTTGCCCTCTTCAACAAGTTTTACCGGCAGGTATCTTTCCAGGTCGGAGGGGCTCAAATACAGATTTCCTCTTTCATCGACATAAGCCCCGTCTTTTGCGTTAAAAAGCTGGGGAACTGTTTGTCCTTCCCGGTTTTCTTTCACTTCCGTCAGAAAGTGGGCATCGGCTATGACTTTTTTGTATGTGTTAAGCACTTCTTCGTTGTCGGTTATGGCGTAATTATTTATCTTCCTTCCTTGGGGGGCGTTAAGCAGGTTGTTTACGTCAAAATAAAATATCGCCTTTACCCGGGGATACCATCTGGCAAGGCCGGTATACATCCTCTCGATCTTGCTTTTTGCAAACTCGATGTGATCCCTGTCGTCGGTGACGCTGTAGTGTGTGGCGCCGTATTCGGAAATCTGGATGGGCTTTCTGTCGCCGAACATATCGTAAACAAAATTCAGAAGTTCCAGCGGATCTTCATGATCGGCCTTTTGCTTTATATCGTTGTTGTGATATACCACATTGTATATGTTGACCCCGACCCAATCCACATACTCGTCGCCGGGATAGTAGAGAGGGATGGTTTTCTGGGGAAAGGTGAACACGGTCCATACCATCATGACATTCGGCGCTTCTTCCTCCATAACGTCATGTACCAGTCTCCATTTTTGGATGTACTTTTCGGGGTCCCCGGTGTATCTGGGCCAGGCGCCGTTCATCTCCGAAGCGTAGCGGAGGAATATGGGGACGCCGGTCCTGGCGGCGGCTCTGGCAAAGCCCCGCAGATATTCGTCGTCTTTTACGCCGTCCAGGCCCTGGTTGGGCTCAAAGGCGATGTGGGGGGCGGCTCCGGCCGAAATCACCTGCTTCACCCACTCTTCGGGAAATGGCTGCCCGTAACCCACGTATCGGAAGAAGGCGGCGTGTTTTTTGCCGGTCAGTTCATTGAATTTCTTCATGCTGTAGTTTATATATGCATCCTGAAGCACGTAAGCGCCTGCATATGCCCCTTTTTCGGGCTCGTACTTTGCCAGGCGGTAATCCTTTTGAAAAAAGACTCTGTAATCCGCCGGCCTTACTATGCCCGGCGAAGTGACCGGACCGGATGCACGTGAAAAGCCGCAGGCCTGCAGCATGAGCGTTACCGTGATCGTTAAGGCGGTCAAAAAAAACTTCTTCATCTTCTTTTCCTCTTTTCAAGATGCCGCACCAGCCCGTCCACCAGTGCGTAAGCCTCCGCGTTGGTGAGAAATTCCCGCTGTTTTTCCACCCGCAGGTAGGTTGTTTCATCTATGATATTTTCTTTCAAAAGCTCTTTGTAACTGCTGTAATCGCTTCCCAGGATCCTGTTTATTATCTGAATATAATCCCTGCCGGCTATGGGCTGATTGAGGTCAAACCCGTCCAGCACGTGCATGTCTATCCGCAAGGGCGAGTTGTAATTTATAAGGATAAACATGCGCCGAAAGGTATTGGCTGTGGCGGTTTCATCCAGGCGGTAGTCGTTATAATACCCCTTGGAGAGCATGGCCCTGTCTCTGAGGCGCTGGATGTATGGATAAGCCCAGCTTTTCATCTCCGGCTTTTCCACTTTTATGGGGCTAAGATCCACTCCCTGTTTTGTGAGGATGTCCCGTATTTCCCGGATCATCTCATCGCTGTGCGCCATTTCCCGGAAGGTCACTTTCTTTTCGATGGCAAGTTTAGCCGCAACTCCCGCCGCCTGGCCCAGTGCCATACCTACCGGCACGGTTCTGGCACTGCCGTGGGCCACCGCATCGTAGCTTGCGCTCCGGCTGGCCACCAAAAGCCCGTCCACCTTTTTTGGCACCATGACCCCCAGTGGAATGCCGTAGGGGTTGATGCCATTTAAGGCGCAACCGGTCTGGCCCTTTTCCCGGGCCTGGATGTCTATCGGATAGCTGCCGAAGGCCACAGCCGTTTCCTGGTTTCTGTTTTCAAAAACATCTTCAGCCGTCAAAGTGTATTCACCCTCGATATGCCTGGATTCCCGAACGTAAAGCTCCGGGGCCACACCGGCCAGTTGGGCGTTTTCAAAGCCGGGGGCGTTTTTTCGCATGAATTCTATTATGCCCGGCAGTTCGGCTCGGGCCCTTTCGATAGCTTTAATTTTTTCCTTTTCATCCAGGGGGTTTAGATGAAAGATCTGAAGCGCATTGATAACCACGGTCCCGTCTTTCTGCCTGCCGGCGTTCAGCCCTCTTATCTGGATATGGGGGTCTTTCGTGGGTGCTCTGAACATCACCTCGTACCCCCAGGCGCTCTTATCCGTGGCGCCGCTGTACGGATTTTTGTCACCCTGAAGGTAGGAAACAACTCTTTTCCAGTTGACGTTTTTTACAGAAAACACGAGGGTGGTGGCTCCCACCTCGCCGGGAAATCCCAGGTCTTCTCTTCCGAACTTATACGGCACACCACTCATGGCGGCAATATCGGCATCCTGGGTGGAATCGATCACCACCTGTGCCAGGGCTCTATAAGCTTTGCCTTTCCTTTTGAAGGCAATCCCCCGAACAGTATTTCCATCCATGATGGGCTCCACTTCCGAAGCCTCGAGCAGAACCCTTACCCCGGCCTCTTTCAGCATATCCTCAAACACCTTCCTGGCCGTGGGTATATCGAAGGCCACATCTCCTCCAATGCGCCGGTGAAACTCGCTGAAAATCCCTTTGTTGACCACTTCTCTGGTTTTTTCACTCTTATAGTTCATATCAAGGGTGTTGAGCCATCCCACGGTGTAAAGCCCCCCCACCCTATCCCGCCGGTCCACCAGCACCGTCTTAAGCCCGTTCCTGGCGGCGGAAACTGCCGCGGCTATTCCTTCGGGATCGGCTCCAACCACCACCACCTGGTAGTTCAGCTCCCGGGGATTTGAGAACGTGTCTATACCGGCCGGCTGCCCGCCCGGTCCCCCGTCGCCGCCGGGTCCGGCGGAAACTTTCCGCCCCGCACATCCCGGTGTGTAAAATGCAACAAGCGCTATCAGTAACACCGAAATCCACTTCTTCATAAAGTTTCTCCTCTCGCCAGCACCACTTTAATCAAATTTTCGCCTTCATCCCATACTACCCCGTATCCCACGGCCCGGGCCGCTTCCCGCAGCGGAAAATAGGCTGTCCCGTTCAAAATGAACGTAGCTTTTGACCCTCTGAGGGCATTTTTATATGACTCCACACTAAAGATGGCAGTCCTGCCGCCTTTTCTTATTGTAATCCGGTTTTTCTCCGGGTCCCATCTCACCGAAGCCTTCATGTATTCCTCCAGCACCCGGGAGGATACAAAAGCCCTGCCTCCGGCAATGCGGACGCCGTCTCTGACGTGCATCAATTCTCTGTCGGCCCTGCCTTCCAGGTTTGGACCTATATCGCTTAAAAAGTGAGGGTCTTTGATCAAGGCCGAATAGGTCTTTAAAATCCTGTCATTGTCAGTAATGGCGTAATTATTTATCCTGCGCCCTTCGGGGGCGTTGACCAGGTTGTTTACATCAAAATAGAATATGGACTTGACCCTGGGATATCTGGTCTTTATGCCGCTGTACATGCGCGTTATCTTTTGCACTGCAAAGTCTTCGTAATACTTGCCATCGGTTATGGTATAATGCGTGGCGCCATATTCGGAAATCTGGATGGGTTTTCTCCGGCTGAAGGTGTCGTAGACGTAATCCAGAAGTTCCAGCGGGTCTTCGTGAGAAGCCCTGTGTTTTATATCGTTATTGTGGTAAACCACATTGTATATGTTTACTCCAACCCAGTCCACGTATTTGTCGCCGGGGTAATATTTTTTTATGGTGGACTGTGGGAATGTGAATACGGTCCACACCATCATCACATTGGGAGCTTCCTGCTCCATCACATCATGGACAAGCCTCCATTTTTCTATGTACTTTTTTGGGTCCCCGCTGTAGGCGGTCCAGTTGCCGTTCATTTCCGAAGCGAATCGCAAAAATACCGGTATACCGGCCTCTTTCAGCTGTCTGGCAAATCCCCGTAAATATTCGTCGTCCTTCACCTTATCCAGACCGTCGTTGGGCTCCCAGGCGATGTGGGCCGCCGCTCCGACCTCCTTTAACTGGTCTATCCACCACCGGGGAAACTTGTGGCCGTAACCCAGGTAGAGGAAGAAGGATGCATGCTTTTTCCCCGTAAGGCGGTTGAATTCCTTCATGTCCCCATTTATCAGGGTATCCTGATACACATAGGCTCCAAGATATGCGCCTTCGACGGGCTCGTATTTCGCAAGCTTGTAGTCGTCCACTTCAATCAACACCCTTATGTCGTCCGGCCTTTGTTTCAAAAGGGGCTCAGCTCCAATAGACGGCGGCCAGGCCAGCAAAAAAATCAGGCTCCAAATGACAAATTTTAATCCCTTCATGCTGCAGTACCTCCCGTTATATTATGGGCCCTTTTTTAACCATCTTACTTATTGGACGTAAAGTCCGCAAAAAAGTTTCAGGGATGTGAAGTTTTTTAAAAAACTTTTATCGGGTTTAAGGTTTTCCTCAAGGCACATCGTGACCATATATCTTCACATCCCGGTCTCTTAAATACGCCGCCTGCTTTCGAAATTTAAATTAATACTCTGAGTTTGTCAATCACATCCGCAACAACTTGCGCAGGAGCTTCACATATATATTCTGCATGGCGCGCCCGCCAGTCAAGGCTTTTAATCTGGTCCGCCAGCACGACTCCCGAAACTTTTAAATCGTCCGGCAGTTCCACTTCGAAAGGATAACCTTTCTTTTTTGAAGTGACAGGGCACATGAGGGCAAGACCAACTTTCCCATTATAAAGCCCCGGTGATATTATAAGTGCCGGCCTTCTGCCGGCCTGCTCATGTCCCGTCTGAGGATTTAACTCTATCCAGACAATGTCGCCCCGGTCGGGTACATATTCCTCCTTCACCATTCTTCACGCCCCACCGGTCTGCCGGTATCTATTTCACCATGAATATTTTGTGGGGTAACCTGGGACATAAGCTTTTCCAGACTGTAACGTTTTTTTCGGATAATAATTGCACTGTCCTTCAGCTGGAGCTCTACCGGCGTCCCTTCAGTTAGACCAACTTTTTGAGCCAGTACCTTTGGGATACGGATGCTCAAGCTATTTCCCCATTTTTTAATGCGGGACTGCATATTTATCACTCCACGTTTATACAAAGTATATACAAATAGTATATACAATTTTTAAATTAATTTCAAGCTGGTCAAAAAGATAACAAATATATATTTTTTTAGGAGAGAATGACATTTTCATTATCTTCGGGTACCGACTCTGTGGAATTGATTTATAACGGTATATTAAATAGCCTTTTCCATAATGTACCACATGCCCATATCTTTAAATCCCAGTTTTTTATATATGCGGCCGGCTTCCGGGTCGTCATAAAAAAGGCATACTCCCCTGCCCTCACTTACTAAATCCTGACACAATTTCGTGATGCACGCCGATGCCATACCCATTCGCCTGTTCTATTTTTAAAAAGTCCATTACCGCCGCCATGTCCTGTAAACAAAGTTTTTTAATCACGTTTTAAACCCCATTATCAAATTTGAGCCAACGATAATTTCTTATTTCACATTTTAGCATAATTTAACTTTCATATAAACCATGACATATCAATGGACCTAGCGTATTCTCCAAAATACTTTTGGATAAAATAAAAAATCTACCTTAATTTTATAAGGTAGATTTCAAAATTTTAATCCCGGCAGCGACCTACTCTCCCGGGGGATGACCCCAAGTACCATCGGCGCTGGAGGGCTTAACCTGTG
>NZ_JBJYKD010000059.1:0-5480 GCF_049310025.1 Thermorhabdus hydrogeniformans
GTTTTTATTTTTCAAGCCGTATTTGGTTAAATATGGATTGGGGAAAAGGGGGAGTTTTTACACTGGAATCATATTTTAAAATCTTACAATACAAATTATAAGATAGCGGCCCTTTAATTACAATTAACTGAATTTTAACTTTTCGTTAAAAACATGTTAAGTCTGGGTGCATGGCTCCTCACAGGAAAATACCTATCTTTTCTTTATTAAACCCGTGGCCTTCATCATAAATTAATATATGCCATAATCAACATTACTAAACAAAAAAGCCCGGGCCGATAAAAAATCTGGTCCCGGGCTTTTGTTCGTGTAATAAAAAGAGAGCCCGGCGGTTCAGGCTCTCCTGATTTTAACCTCATCTGATTATGCCTCTCAGGTCTGCGCGGTAATACCTGCCTTCAAACATAAGGGTCTTTGAGGATGCGTTCAAATTCCTTTCCCTGCAAAACCTGCTGATTTTCGGGCTGGTTTATGACCACTTCCTTAAGCTCCATTTGCCTTATAATATTTCTGGCCTGCTCAAGTTTATTTTCGGCCACAACGGCTGATTTTCTGACCCCGGTGCTGGAAGACGAACTCATCTCAAACATGATGGCACTGTCAGGGGTGTACTGCGAGAAAAACAAACGCCGGAATGTATTCTCGTTTATGCCTGCGAAAGGTCTTTTTCTACCATTTCGCCAGTTTTTTTATCAAGATCCCTTCCCCATAGAAGTGGACTTTCCGACGGGTAAATTTAAAACTTTTTTATGTTTTTCAAAACTCATAGGCTACGGGAAGATCCGCACTCGGCTTTACTTCAAGCCAATTTAGAGCGGCAAGGTTCCTTATTGTAGAGGCTACTTCAATTTTGTCCAATGGCGGCTGCCTGTTTCGTTTCCATTTCAAAACGTATTCCAAAACGTCCATTTCAGAAGGTTTTTCACCCAAAATTTGTTTGAGTTCATCTACTGAAAACATTACCGTAGTTGCAAGCTCTGCCTGGTCTGTTCTCATTCTAATAAAAAGATCTGCTATTTTCTCTATCGTTGCTTCCCATCGTTCTATATCTTTAAAGTGTTTATTTCGTAAGTCGTGAAATGTAGGTCCTACTTTGACGATAAACATTCTTCCGCATCTCTTTTCTAGAATTAAACCGTTATTAACCAGTTTAGTAATTACACTTTTTAGCTCTTTAGAAAACGGGCCATAACTCGCTTTTTTATATATTAAGCCAGTTGGAATACCTTCTTTTGTAGCAACATAGGCTATTTTTTGAAATTTAGTTCTACCTACCGGCCAGTAATAGAGCTGTTTCTCAATCCTATACAGAATCTCAACCAGAGCAACCCAGCCTGGTTTTATTGATTCAGACAGATAGTTTGACTGAACTGATTCGCATTTTAAAAGATCCGTATTCAATTTTTCCCCTGATGCGCCCAACGGTGCATAAAGTTCTACCGGTATGTCCAGTTTACCTAGATACGTGTACAACATGGGGCCCACAATATTCCAATCCAAGCCACCCTGACCGCAACCGAGAGGAGGAACCGCGAGGGATGTGATTCCCCATTGTTTATAATGCTTAATAAGATAATCCAGGCCTTTTTCAATATCTTTTAACTTTGAGACCGACCGCCAATGGTCTTTTGTTGGGAAATTTAATATCCACGGCCCTGGGGTATATTTATATAAATAAGGTTCACCGAGCTTTACTTGTTTATTTTTACATCTCTCAACATAATCTTTGTACATTTCCGGAAATCGCTTTTTAAATTCCAATGCTATTCCTTTTCCCATGACACCAACGCAGTTTACTGTATTAACTAAAGTCTGGGCATTTGATTTAAATAAATTTCCTGCCACTAATTTGACCAATAGGGTTCACCTCCTCCTATCGAAAAAATAAGTGCGGATTTACTTCAATAGGCAACGATATCCCCATTTTTCTGATAATATTTCTAATTTTCGCTTCAGAAACATATAAACCTTCGATAAAATTGGGATTGACACGATCCGGGATTAAAATCTCTGCACATTTTATAGATTTATGTTTACACTCAAAAAAAATATTATCAGGATGAGTCCAGTATTCAGCAAATACTAAATCTTTGTCAATATTTTCAATTCCTTCAGGTGAAGGATAAAAGCGAACATAGTCGCTTGAAGCATTACGGTCAGCAACGATGGCACCTTTTATATAAACAATTTTAGGGGAAACACGTAAAATACAAATCTCTGAATGTAAGTTTCTTCTAAGATAAAGCATGGGATTTCTAGCGCAAAAATATAAATTTACGTATTCATGTAGCGATCTTCCTCCTGGGACTTGTTTATTTTCTCTTCTATTTTGGACTTCCTGCATTGCAATTGAGGTATGGTCGAATTTATTAGCAAGATTGTATGATAAAATACCCTTTTCACAGATGGATTTTAAATTATTTATATGAGTAATATAATGAAATTCTTTAATTTCAGCAAGTTTCATTTTCAGTTCATACTTTAATATTTTTTAACTTTTATTTTTTAGTATTTCCTTTAACAATCATTTCGTCATTGAGCGGTAAAATCCTTCCCGATTACTGTGACCCAAAAATTATTTTTTACACATACATAGGTTATATGATAGAATAATTTGGATCTCGTCTGATACTGGATAGAGATGGACTGTGCGCCGGATTATGTCGTATTTGCTGCTTATTGAGGTGGAAGACAAAATCAAAAAGTAAAAAGCAAAAATTCTCGGAAGCCATTATGAAACAGAAGGCGGTGTTCCTGGAAATTATTTTGATAATAAAAAAACCGGGTCAATTCTCGAAACCCAGTTTTTCAGCACAGTTGGTAGCCATAGGGGGATTCGAACCCCCGTTACCGCCGTGAGAGGGCGGCGTCCTGAACCCCTAGACGATATGGCCGGATAATCCAGGTATATCAAGGGTTTGAGGGCATTTTACGGCGGGTGCCCTGAGCTTTGGGCGGGTGCCCTGAATGGGCCACCGCCTTCCGTTTTTGCCGAGGGCGGTTACCTGATTAAGGCCACCGCCGTCAGATTTTGCCGAGGGCGGTTGCTCTGAAAATGGAGGGCGGTAACCTATGGCATCCTCATCCTTAAAAAGGTCTTGGCAGTCATGGTTAAAATCTTTCATTTTATATCAAAAAGCTCAAGGCCTTGCGCAACGAACGATTGATGATTATAACTATCATGTTCAGCATTTTTTTAAGGCTTATCCCGATGCCTTAAAAGATTACGAAACACTACAGGAATCCGTTCTTGATTATTTTGCAAAATCAAACTCTCTAGCTCCTGCTACATTTAATACACGGCGTAAATGTTTAAGATGTTTCTTCGGTTGGCTCAAGGAAAAAGGTGTTATTCCTGAAAATCCAATATTAGAAATAAGACACCGGAAAGAAGATAAAATTCCGAGGTCAGCACCTGAAGAAGCATTAGAAAAATTGCTATCTCTCCCTAATAAAAAAACCTTTGCAGGTTTAAGGGATTATGCCTTGATTGTCTTTACACTAGATACAGGAATACGGCCAAAGGAAGCTTTCGGCCTTATACCGGAAAATTTCAATTTAGAGATAGGCCAGGTTGAAATACCGGCGGCTATTGCAAAAACCCGCCAATCTCGGATATTGCCTTTGCATCCTCAAACCGTTTTTGCAGTTTCCGAATTATTGATGGCTAGACCTCGGCACTGGTCTACAAATGTTCCAGTATTTTGCACCGAGGATGGAAGGCCACTCAACCGAAACCAATGGGCTAGAAGAATGCGACAGTACAGTTCTGCCTTGGGTGTTAAAATAAAACCTTATTCTTTAAGACACTCTTTTGCTTTGCTATTTTTACGAAATGGAGGTAATGCTTTCAGCCTTCAAAGTATGCTGGGTCATACCAACATGGATATGACAAGCAAATACGTTTATTTATCAAAAAACGATATAGAAACCGCACATAAAGATGCAAGCCCAATAAACAGGATTTTATCCAAAACGAAGCGAATAAGAAACATAAAGCCCCGGGATTAAGCCGGGGCTTTGTTGTATTTATTTGTTGTTTACAACATAAGTGGTTTGTTCCGTGCTTTGCGTTGTCTTTGCCCTGGCAATGTCTACAGCCGTTTCGCCAAAGATGTAGCCCAGCGCCAGGGTGATGATTTTCCAATACAGGTCGCTGTCCACATTCAGCCCAAGGCCTTCCGATAGCACAATAAAAGCCGCACTTGCCACGGCCACCCAGAATTTCCTACTCGTCAGTTTTTGTTTTAATGTATTCATTATGTTTCCCCGCTTTCATTATTATTATTTTGATTGTCGTTTTCAACCTTTTTTCTTTTAATTCCAGATAGGAACCAGAGTTCGCCTGTGGTGAAGGCGAACCATGAACCGATAAGTGTCGATGGCTCGCTGCCAACCTTCAAAAAAATATACAGTACCGCTGCTGTAAACGCCACATTTAGCAAAATAACAAGTGTTACTATCACTTTTGAAAATTTCATGCTATCGCTTCCTATCACTTCTTGAGCTCAACTATGTTTTTCTGCGCATTCCAAGTCACGTTTAAGCCCAAGGCTTCAGCCAATTTCCTTACTTCGACGTATGATGTACCATCAACTATAAAGCCGTCAAATTCTTTATTGTTGTATAGAATTTTTGTCTTTGTCATATCATCATCGTCCTCCTTTATCCCCGTGTATTGTACTATGCCATTTACAATGCCTTGTGCGATTTTCTCCAAATTGCTTTCCTGCTTTAAAATGCCGGCGTCGATATAATTATCTATAAACCCGCATTCCACCAGCACTGGTACCCCTATAGGTTTTCTAATCATATATAGATAATCTTGGTTTCCTGTGGAGCTCTTTTTTGATTTTATCCCCCTGTCTTCAAAAGGGATCTGCTTTAAAATGTTTTGATGAATGAGTTTCCCGAGTTTTTGCGACTCTATCGCTTTATTATATATAGCTGTCCATGTTTCTAATCCTTGCCCACCTCCTGAATTAACATGTACACTCACACTTACATCGCATTGCGGTGTTCTTACGTTTGATAATGGCAAGTACACATCTTTATTCCTCGTCAGTACAACCTCTACGTTTTTATATTGCGATAGCTTTTTTGCAATTTTTAGGCTGATCGCAAGTGTTATGTCTTTTTCCTTAAGCCCGTTTCCTACTGCTCCTGGGTCTGACCCGCCATGCCCAGCATCAATGCATATCTTCATTTTTTCACCTCCTTGCCCTCTCCAATAGCTCATCAATTTTCTGTTCCTGCCTCACTAATGAAAGCTGTATTGATTGAATGACGTTTGCTAAGCTGTTCAATGCTTTCGTGTTGTTTTCTATTACCTCCGATAACTCATTGTCTTTTTTCTTGCCTACAAAAAGACTCACAATGTATAAAAGCCCCGCAACAGCAAAAGTCGCAAGGCCGTATTGTGCCAGCTCTGTTCCCGGCATTATATCTGCCTCCTTTTTAAAAGTAAGGGTTCTATATAT
>NZ_JBJYKD010000060.1:0-3090 GCF_049310025.1 Thermorhabdus hydrogeniformans
AATTTTAATCCCGGCAGCGACCTACTCTCCCGGGGGATGACCCCAAGTACCATCGGCGCTGGAGGGCTTAACCTGTGTGTTCGGCATGGGAACCGGTGTTTCCCCTCCGCTATGGCCACCGGGAATTTCCTGCACCTTCAAAATTGCACAGTGAAGTGTTTTTCTCAGGTCAAGCCCTCGACAGATTAGTATCAGTCGGCTCAAGGCCTTGCGACCCTTACACCTCTGACCTATCTACCGGGTAGTCTCCCCGGTGTCTTACTCCCTTTTAGGGATGGGATACCTTATCTCAGGGGGGGCTTCGCACTTAGATGCTTTCAGCGCTTATCCCTGCCGGACTTGGCTACCCAGCTGTGCCTCTGGCGAGACAACTGGTACACCATCGGTCCGTCCACCCCGGTCCTCTCGTACTAGGGGCAGCTCCCTTCAAGTATCCTGCGCCCGCAGCGGATAGGGACCGAACTGTCTCACGACGTTCTGAACCCAGCTCGCGTGCCGCTTTAATGGGCGAACAGCCCAACCCTTGGAACCTACTTCAGCTCCAGGATGCGACGAGCCGACATCGAGGTGCCAAACCTCCCCGTCGATGTGGACTCTTGGGGGAGATCAGCCTGTTATCCCCAGGGTAGCTTTTATCCGTTGAGCGACGGCCTTTCCATCCAGTGCCGCCGGATCACTAAGCCCGTCTTTCGACCCTGCTCGACCTGTCCGTCTCGCAGTCAGGCTACCTTATGCCTTTGCACTCACCGCGCGATTCCTAACCGCGCTGAGGTAACCTTTGGGCGCCTCCGTTACCTTTTAGGAGGCGACCGCCCCAGTCAAACTGCCCACCTGACTATGTCCCCCAGCCGGCTTACGGCTTGGGGTTAGAACCTCAGCACCGAAAGAGTGGTATCCCAACGCCGGCTCCCCTGACCCTGACGAGCCAGGTTCTCTGCCTCCCACCTATCCTGTACATCCGGTGCCGAAATCCAATGTCAGGTTGCAGTAAAGCTCCATGGGGTCTTTCCGTCCAGCTGCGGGTAATGAGCATCTTCACTCATACTACAATTTCGCCGGGCCCCTCGTCAAGACAGCGCCCAAGTCGTTACGCCATTCGTGCGGGTCGGAACTTACCCGACAAGGAATTTCGCTACCTTAGGACCGTTATAGTTACGGCCGCCGTTCACTGGGGCTTCGGTTCTGAGCTTCGCCTCGCGGCTTACCCTTCCCCTTAACCTTCCAGCACCGGGCAGGCGTCAGCCCCTATACGTCGGATTCCTCCTTAGCAGAGACCTGTGTTTTTGCTAAACAGTCGCTTGGGCCTCTCCTCTGCGGCCCTTTCACCACCGGTTACCCCGGCAGCTACTCGGGCACCCCTTCTCCCGAAGTTACGGGGTCAGTTTGCCGAGTTCCTTAACGAGGGTTCTCCCGCTCGCCTTAGGATTCTCTCCTCGCCTACCTGTGTCGGTTTGCAGTACGGGCACCCTTGACCTCGCTAGAGGCTTTTCTCGGCAGTTTGGGTTCGGCTGCTTCGGTACTTTAGTTCCCTCCCCGTCACCCTTCAGCATCGCCTGACGGATTTGCCTGCCAGGCTCGCCTTTGGGCTTGGACGCGCTCTACCAACCGCGCGCTCAGCTTACCCTCCTGCGTCACCCCTTCGCTCAAGCGGTCTTGGGTGGCACTGGAATCTCAACCAGTTGTCCATCGCCTACGCATTCCATGCCTCGGCTTAGGCCCCGGCTTACCCTGAGCGGACGAACCTTCCTCAGGAATCCTTAGGCTTTCGGCGGGCAGGATTCTCACCTGCCTCTCGCTACTTATACCGACATTCTCTCTTCCTGCCAGTCCACCTTACCTTCCGGTAAGACTTCTGCCCAGCAGGAACGCTCCCCTACCACAGCTTGCGCTGTCCGCAGCTTCGGTGTAAACCTTCAGCCCCGTTACATTTTCGGCGCAGTACCGCTCGACCAGTGAGCTATTACGCACTCTTTAAATGAATGGCTGCTTCTAAGCCAACATCCTGGTTGTCTTCGTAGTACAACATCCTTTCCCACTTAGGTTTACTTCGGGACCTTAGCTGACGGTCTGGGCTGTTCCCCTCTCGACTGTGAAGCTTATCCCCCACAGTCTGACTCCCAACTACACTCTCCCCGGCATTCGGAGTTTGATAGGGTTCGGTAACCTTTTCGGCCCCTAGCCCATTCAGTGCTCTACCTCCGGGAAGGTCCGGTTGAGGCTAGCCCTAAAGCTATTTCGGGGAGAACCAGCTATCTCCGTGTTCGATTGGCATTTCACCCCTACCCACAGCTCATCCCATGACTTTTCAACGTCAACACGGTTCGGGCCTCCACGGAAGGTTAGTCCCGCTTCACCCTGGCCATGGGTAGATCACACGGTTTCGGGTCTACTGCATCAAACTTTGCGCCCTGTTCAGACTCGCTTTCGCTTCGGCTCCGGAGCTTAACTCCTTAACCTCGCTTGATGCAGTAACTCGCCGGTCCGTTCTACAAAAAGTACGAGGTCGCTCGCGCTCCCTCTGCTTGTAGACACACGGTTTCAGGTTCTGTTTCACTCCCCTCCCGGGGTGCTTTTCACCTTTCCCTCACGGTACTTGTCCTCTATCGGTCGTAAGCGGGTATTTAGCCTTGGGAGATGGTCCTCCCTGCTTCCCACGGGATTGGCGTGGCCCGTGGTACTCTGGATGTGTCAGGCGGACTCTCGGGTTTCGCATACAAGGCTGTCACTTTCTGTGGCCCCGCTTTCCAGCGGTGTTCTGCTACCCTTCGCCTCGCCTCGCCCTACCGCCTTCGGGCTCGACACTCCCTCCAACCCCTGACATGCAACGGTGGCGGCCTTACACATGTCAGGTTTGGGCTCCTCCCCTTTCGCTCGCCGCTACTCAGGGAATCGATGTTTCTTTCTTTTCCTCGGGATACTGAGATGTTTCAGTTCTCCCGGTCTCGCCTCCCATGCCTATGGATTCAGCATGGGATACCGCGGGTTCTCCCGCGGTGGGTTCCCCCATTCGGGTACCCCCGGATCTTAGCTTGCTTGCAGCTCCCCGGGGCGTTTCGCCGCTCGCTGCGCCCTTCGTCGCCCTCTTACGCC
>NZ_JBJYKD010000061.1:0-4720 GCF_049310025.1 Thermorhabdus hydrogeniformans
CATAGAAAAATTCCCCCTTCAAGAGTTATTTTATCATGTTGTGCGTTTTGGTCCAATTCTCTTGAGGGGCCAGCAAGGGCAAACTTAAAACCGAAATTTTGGAATCAGGTCTTGTGATAAAACGGAACGAAAAATAAATAAAAAGATGACTTCACACCTAATACCTAATAAATATCCTATGAGTTTTTGTTTTAAGTATAAAACCTAACAAAGTACTAGTACTCAAGAAGGAAGTGTCTTTTACCCGCCGCGCCCGCGAGTTTAAAGAAAGGAGGATGATCTGATGAGTAAGAATAAAAGGAAGGTTATAAAGATTGAGCAGGTATCGGACGGATATAAAATCTTTTACGAAACGGATCAAAAATGTTTGTTGGCTTATACAATTCATTACGGTTTATTGAATTTTACGGAGAAAGAACTGGCGAACACGAACAGGATAGGCGGTTATACTGCCGTTTATGTTGAAGATTCAATTATTTACGCTAAGGACGTGAGTTTATGGGAAAAATTGGTCTATATAATGATTAAATCATACTGTGGAATAAGCTATGAAGCATATCCTTCAATTGAACTGCTGGCGGATTCATCTGGTCATTCGCATACGACTATAATTGAAGCTATTGACAAACTGACAGAAAAAGGGACAATATCTGCAATTCGAAGCAGGCGCAGAAATGGATCTGATCAGCGTTATATGAATAACTTATACAAGTTTAAAAAGGCCGATGGTTCCGAATATTTAACTTATGTTCCCCTGAGTATTGTTTTTTCAAGGAGTTTAAACATAAATTCAAAGATGCTGTATATATTTCTGCTTGCAAAAGCGAAGAATGGATACATGGTAACTGTTACAAAAGAAGAGATAAAAGAGTACTTGTGTGTGCGCACGTGGGATACTGTAAAGAAACATATAGAAATACTCCATCGGCTTGGTTTTATTTATACTTACTGCAATGTAACAAAAGGGCCTGAAAAAGAAAAGGGGATTCGTTTTCTACTACGGCGCATATGCCCCCGAGAATTAATGATAACAGACGAGGACATCGATAATGTTATAGGAACGGAGGCGGTATCTTGATTCCAAAAAGGATTGAGCGATTTGTGATAAGGAATACAGATGTTATTGAATTGCTTGATGATTTAGATGTCGATTACAAAAGGTATGGCGATGAAGTAAGGATTATTTGCCCTTTTCATAGAAATGCAAACGGTTATAACCTTTCAATAAATGTTAAAAAAAGGGTTTTCTGTTGTTTTAGTCATGGTTGTGAAAAGAATGGTTACAATCTGGTTGATCTTGTTATGCGGATAATGAAAACAGATGACAGGGAAAGAGCGGTTCGTTATTTAGCAGGCTTGGCAAATTTGGAAATAGATTTATTGGGTCGAAACATTACTAAGGAGCATAAAAATAAAAAAGGAATATTGTCGTTTAAAGACAGTACTCTTTCATTCATAAAGGAATTTAGAACAATTGAAGAAGAAGGAGAATCTACTGTATATCAAGAATGGCAAATTCGCGAATGGCATAATGCATTATTAAAGAGCAGATATCCTCTTCGATATCTTACTGAAGAGCGCAAACTTACCGATTGGGATATTGAAAATTTTTACCTTGGATTTGATCCTGAAGAAAAAGATATTATTTTTCCTGTTTATTCAACAGAGGGAAAACTAAAAGCAGTTGTGAGGCGCACATTGTCAGAGGAAAAAGCTGAGTATTTTGGTAAATATAAAGCCATAGGAGCAAAAAGTGAATGCCTTTACGGGTTATATGAGGCGAAAAGTGTAGGCTATGATTTAAACAAGATTATTCTTGTTGAAGGGGTTTTTGATGCAATAGCGTTGCACCGCATGGGATATACTGCAGTAGCACTTTTAGGCACTTCGCTTTCTAAGTATCAGTTAAAAATACTGTATGAGCTGTGCCCTGATGAGATAATACTTTGTCTTGATAATGACAGCTGTAAAGGTAAAGATGAAGATGCGGGGAAAAACGGGGTGCTTAGAGTTATCAATCAGTTTTCGAAGTCGTGCTTTAATCTTGACAACATCAGTGTGTTACGGCTTTCTGGATATCAGGATCCAGACGAAGTTCCTGAGAAGGAATTCAGAAAAATGTACGAAAATAGAATATCGGCAATTGATTTTTATCTTATGCAACAAATACGGTGATTTTTTAGGAATTGTGGAATCGGCTTAATAAAAAAATGGAATCAAAATATCAAAGTTTTATAATAAAACATCTTGCCAAAAGATAAAAAGGATGATAAGATGCGAGCGATGGAGCATATAAAAAGGAGGCAGTAGAATGCACAAGATTGTTCACGAAAAATTCGTTTATTCCCCTAAAAAGGGGGCGTTTTGGATATATGTCGTGCGGTGGAGTTTTTGGAGCGGCGAGATCTTGCTAGCAGTGCCGTCTGGGGCAGGAAAGAGATTGGTTTGGAAAAAGCGGTATTACTTTCCCTTTGCTGCACCGTTACTTGCGGTCTCAGCACGACTGGCGGAGGCTTTTGCGATATAGAAGCCCTGTTTTTGCAGGGCTTTTTGTTATGCATGTGTTTGAGCTAAAATCCTAGGATTTTGTTAATGAATATATATCCTGGAATGGCACCTTATACTGAAACAGACGGCAGTGCAACGATCAGGATAGGCAAGGATTGCATGCCGTTAACGGGTTCTATGCGTAGGGAAATATTTGACAGAAGCGGTAATTCGGATTTTACTGCAAATTTAACCGATGTCTGTTGGAAAGACTGCTTTTCTCCTGTTGCCATAGAAAGAGTAAGAAATATGATGGCTGAAGAGCATGCGCCTGATATACTCATTCGCATGTCTGATGAAGATTTATTAGAATCTATTGGAGCCTTGAAAGAGGGAATGCTTACTTTTGGTGGCCTTTTGCTTGTTGGAAGCTCCGATTGGGCTGTATGAAATGGAGAGGTATATTGCTGCAGAAAATCCTACTATTTAGAGACAAAATAAACTAATTTGTTGCGTTAACGAATTTGCAACATTAAAACACAACAATAATTTGCTGTTTGTTGTATTTTATTGTTGCGGCAATGTTACAATGTTATATTGTTGCAGTAGAATAAAATGGTATGAGCTATTATAAAGAAACCTTATGATTCGATTATAATCCTTCAGCCAAATGATATGCAGCTATCGAGCGGTTAAGATAGTTGCTTTTTTAATTCTGTTTTTATGGTTATTTGATTGCAGCCTATTTAAATCCTATTGTAGAGGATTTTTCAACATGTGGTTAAAAGGTGGAACAATAACCCTCACAGCATTAATTATTCAGGTTATTGTTTCACTTTTTTCACATTCGAAGAAAAATATGTAAAACTTGACTTGTGTTTTTTAGTTTTGGTAAATTGGGTGCATAAGGCAATAAATTAAGTTGTAGTGCATCTACAAGTGAAATCTTAGTGAATAAAAAGAGCCGTTTTCAAACTTATTTGAAAAAGCAGGCTTTTATTTTTTTGATTTTTTTGTGACCATCCATAATTTGTATGACCACCAGTTTACATATTTCAATTTTTCAATTTATTGAAGGTGGTGGTCACAAATGATTGATGTGGAAAACAGGCAAGATCTTGCCGTAGATGATTTTCAGTTCCTGCTTGCATTTAAGGAGCAGGGGAAACCAGTATTTTTCCGAATGATTCATGATAATACCAGAGGCTATTCCAAAAATGAAAACTGCCTTCTGGTAGACAGTGAAGACGAATACGGTTTTATGCGGACCGTATTCCAGCGCTATCAGCGCAAGGGCTGTGGTATATTTTTTGTTGTGAATAATGGCGGACAGTGCAAGGCAAACATCTCTTCATTGACAGCTCAGTATGGAGATGCTGATTTCGGCAAGGAAGAAATTGGCAAGGATTCAGAGGGGAAGCCTGTTTTTCGTTTTAGGGCCCCAGATGAAATAGAAAATTGCAAACTAGAATTTCTACAGCAACTAATGCAGTTTGAGTTGAAGCCTTCTATTGTTGTCGAGACCAAAAACGGTTTTCATTTTTACTGGTTGTTAAAAAGAAACGAGCCGCATGATTTGAAAATGTTTGAACCAATCCAGAAGGCGATTATAAAAAAGTTTAATAGCGATCCAAATATAACGAACCTGGACAGGATACTGCGCCTGCCCAATTATCTGCATCTTAAAGACCCTGATGACCCGTTTTTGATTAAATGTATCAAGTTTGATCCGCATCTATGCTATACACAAGAGCAACTTGCAATTACACTGGGCTGTGATTTATCCAATTTGAAGAATAATGAAGACTCCAGGAGATTTGTGGTAGTTGACAATAAGGTTAAGCTTAGGAACGATATAGTGCCGCTAAACAATTCAATAGACATATATATACCACAACCACAGATGCCAAAGGAATTTGATAATTTCGAGCAAGCTATTGCCTTTTTAAGGGAACAAGATTTGTTCCAAATACTAAGAATTCCTTCACAACCAGGCAAAGCCTTTAGTTGCCGATTTCACGACGATGAGCATCCTTCTGCTGTTATCGTGCGCACTCAAGGGGGATATAAGTATTTCTGCAACTCGCCCAACTGTGAATTTCATTACAAAAATGGATTAGATATTATTGATCTTACCTCTGCGCTGAAATCACTTTCATTTTAACCCTCCATTCCGCCGCTACCGCTGGCGGCACAAATAGTAATGAAAAAAATGGTGCGCGGTTTTCACCAC
>NZ_JBJYKD010000062.1:0-4554 GCF_049310025.1 Thermorhabdus hydrogeniformans
TGGAGAGGAGGGGGAACCCGACGGAGAGGTAGGCATCTTGGATCTGGTATATGTGGCCTTCAGGATAATCGACAGGCAATAGGGTATCGGAAAAGACAAAAAAATCGCTATGGAAGGTAGGCAACCTCCTTCCATAGCAAAATCAATGAGAAGACCTTCGATGTAATGGTAAAATCTCACAAAAATTAATATTTATGAAGATGTGCAATAATAGGCTATAAGTTACTAATGATTTAGGGGGGGATGAAAATTGAATATCAAAAAAGTGATTATTACATTGCTTGTATTACTTTTGACATTATGGCCTTTGGGTGGAAACATTACCGTACTGGCGGAAGAATTTACCGGTACACAGTGGAATGGCACCCCCGGCATATATCATGAAAATATCGAACCGGCCGGTGTGAGAACCATATCGTATCCTGATGTTGAATCAGCCCTCACATTGGACTTTGAAAAATCGCCATATTATAAATCTCTAAATGGGATATGGAAGTTTCACTGGTCTAAAAACCCGAACGAAAGGCCCGCAGACTTTTACAAAGAAGATTACAATGTGGATGATTGGGATGAAATTCCGGTTCCAAGCAACTGGCAATTATACGGATATGGGGATATCATTTATCTGAATCAAGAACATCCCTGGCAGGGGTATGGTCGAATCAGCCCACCGAAAGTTCCCGTTGAACATAATGAAGTGGGATCTTATCGCAGAACATTCACGATTCCCGATGGTTGGGCAGGCCGTGATGTATACATTTCTTTTCAGGGTGTAAAATCCGCTTATTATTTTTGGGTTAATGGTCAATATGTAGGTTATAGTGAGGATAGCTTTACAAATCATGATTTTAATATTACGAAGTATATTAAAGAAGGGGAAAATATACTTGCAGTAGAAGTATACCGGTGGTCTGACGGCGCCTGGCTGGAAAACCAGGACATGGTTGATTTAAGCGGCATTTTCCGTGATGTGTACCTTTACTCCAAACCCAAAGTGTATATACGCGATTATACGGTCCGCACGGATCTGGATGAGAATTATAAAGATGCGGAACTGTTTCTCAGGGTTAATGTTAAAAACAATGGAGAAAGTACTCCTGCCGTTCATAAAGTAGAAGCGATGCTTTATGGTTGGGATAATACACCTGTGTTTAACGAGCCGCTGTCATATGAAATTACTTTTCTGGAAAATGAAGATGAAATAGTTGCAGAACAAAAGAAATTGGTAGTCAACCCGCTGAAGTGGTCAGCCGAAAAGCCTAATTTATATAAACTGGTTTTAACTTTGAAAGATAACAGCGAAAATGTTATTGAAACATTGTGCGCCAGAGTCGGGTTCCGTGAAATCGAACTGAAAGATGGGCAAGTGAAAATTAATGGAAAACCCATCGTAATTAGAGGTGTAAATCGCCATGAAGTCCATCCTGATAAAGGCTATGCAATGACTAAAGAACAGATTCTCCAAGACATTTTAATAATGAAACGTTTTAACATCAATGCTGTACGTATGGGCCATTATCCGGCTTCTCAAACCTTTTTCGATTTAGCCGATGAATACGGTTTATATGTTTTGGATGAAGCAAATATTGAAACTCATGATATGAGACCTTTTCCGGGTAATAGTCCAGATTGGTACGCCGCTGTGGAAGACCGGATACACACTATGGTTGAAAGAGATAAAAATCATCCGTCAGTCATCTTCTGGTCTCTGGGAAATGAATGCGGTTCGGGAACACCTTTTGTCAATGCGAGAAATTGGATACGGGAATACGACCCAACGCGGTTAATTCATTTCCAGCAAGATAACAGCATTGCAGATTTTCAGAGTGAAATGTATCCCAGTCTTTCAAGATTAGAGAGTTATGGAAGTTCGGGCAATCAGAAACCTTTCATTATGTGTGAATACCTGCACGCGATGGGAAATAGCTGCGGAAATGTGAAAGAGTACTGGCAAATAATAGACAAATACCCCAATCTTCAGGGAGGTTTCATTTGGGATTTTGTGGATCAATCAGTTAGATTGCCGGTAGATAAAGGTGTTGACGGATTGCCTATTCCCGAAGGATATGATGGCGAAACCTTTTTCTCTTACGGCGGCGACTGGGGGGATTATCCCAGCGACGGCATCTTCTTTATGAATGGTCTTCTAAATCCTGACAGGACGCCTCAACCTGAAATCTACGACATAAAAGCGGCTTACCAGGCCATTAAGGTAAAATCTGCAAATCTCGAACATAATCAGATTGAGTTGTGGAATGACTATCTCTTCACCAATTTAAATGAATTTGACGTGACATGGAACCTCACCGCTGACGATAAGGTGCTTCAAGAAGGGGTTCTGGACATCGACCTGCCCGGTGGAGAGACGACGACTGTCACATTGCCCATCAACAAACCGGAGTTAGAACCGGGAGTAGAGTACTGGCTGAACATCAGCGTCAAATTGGCCGAGGACACAAAGTGGGCGCCGAAAGGCCATGAAGTGGCCAGACTCCAAATTCAGATGCCCTATGATGTACCTGAAGCTCCAGAGTTTGATATTGATAATATGCCGGCCATACATGTCGACGAGGCCGAAAATCAGGTTACTGTTACGGGTCAGGATTTTGAAGTGCTTTTCGACAAGAACAAAGGCACCATAAACTCTTTTAAATATAAGGGTAGGGAGCTGTTAAAATCAGGCCCAATACCTAACTTTTGGAGAGCTCCTAACGACAACGATACCATGAATGGTATGATAAGCCGTAATGCTTCATGGAAGAATGCAGGTCGTGATATGCACATTGACAAAGCAACAATTTTACAGAAGAATGAAAAAGTTGCAGAGATTCAAGTGGAAGCCACTCTGCCGACTAAAGGCACATCCAAGTATAAAGTAACTTATTATATCTTCGGTAGCGGCGAAATCGTAGTTAAAGGTACAGTAAAACCGAGTGCAACGCTTTCCGAAATCCCCGCTGTAGGTATGGAAATGATGGTCCCGGGAGAATTCGAGAATCTAACATACTACGGACGCGGCCCCCATGAAAATTACTGGGATCGCCATGATGGAGCTTTTTTGGATGTTTATACTGGCACCGTGGAAGACCAGTTCTTCCCATATCCCAACCCGCAGACCACTGGGAAAAAAACCGATGTCCGCTGGGCTACTCTGACTGACGACGATGGCTTTGGTCTTATGGTCGGAGGCTTGCCGGTATTTGAATTCAGTGCATTGCACTATGCGGAAAATGATCTGGATGAATCGAAACATCCATTTGAACTGACGCGACTGAATGATATAGTGCTGACGGTAGATTACAAAGAAATGGGAGTGTGGAACAGCTGGGCAGGTACAGCACTTCCGCAATATATGTTATACACAGACAAACCCTATTCCTATAGCTATTTTATAAGACCTGTTACCAAGGAAATGTCTCCGATGGACTTGAGTAAAAGACAGATAGACTTCACACTTTTGCAGGACATAAAAGTAGGTGGCAAATCTCTCAAAGGTTTCAATAACGATATATTGGAATATGAAGTGATAGTCCCCAAAATAGTAGGCCAACCCATACCTGAAGTGGAAGCTGTTCCGGCCAGGGACGATATAACGGTGGAAGTCGTTAATGCTCAGGAATTACCTGGCAAGGCATATATCCATGTGAAAACGGTGGATGGTTTCCTGGACAGAACGTTTACTATTACATTCACTCCAGTTTCTTATGTGTATCTTAGCGATATGAACTGGGTGAGCGCCTCGGCCGGTTGGGGTACGGTCAATAAGGATATGGCGGTTTCTGGTAATCCGATCAGACTAAGAGGTCCTGATGGCACTGCCATAACCTATGAAAAGGGTATAGGAACTCATGCTGCTTCCACTATAATATACAACATCGATGGGCTAGGATTTAATACTTTCGAAGCATATATTGGAACAGACCTGGGAGCATCAAAGCCGGCAAACTCCAGCGTAGTATTCCAGGTATATGCAGACGGTACAAAGATTTACGATAGCGGTCTAATGACCGGAAATACGGAACAAAAATTTATAAATCTCGACATCACGGGCGCAAAAGAACTAAAATTAGTAGTTACCGATGGCGGAAATGGCAATGGTCATGATCATGCCAGCTGGGCCGATGCTAAGCTAATAGTCAAAGACACAACTCCTGTCCTTGAAAGCGTAAATCTTAAAGTAAGTCCAGATAAACTAAAACCCGGAGAAACGGCAATAATTACACTAAACGGTCTACTTAGCAACGGTGAGGTTGCAGATTTGAGCAATGCAAAAATAGAGTATAAAGTTAGTCACCCTGATATCGCCTTTGTGGACGATCAATACGACCCTGCAATCTTGAGTTTAATGTCTCAGGTAGGGAATGTAGACACTATTGAAGTCTGGGCAAACGTAACGTTAAATGATAAAACCGTTCAATCAAATAAAGCAATTATTGCCATAGAAAAGCCGTTACAAGAACCCGCCGTGACGCTGACGGGCCCCGATACGGTGCAGGCCGGAAGTGAATTTAAACTGAACATAGGCCTGAAGAGCGTGGCGGACAGCGTATATTC
>NZ_JBJYKD010000063.1:0-3447 GCF_049310025.1 Thermorhabdus hydrogeniformans
ATCACCCCCCGTACAGCGACAGCAGCACGCCCGCCACTATGGCGGTGCCGATAACCCCGGCCACGTTGGGACCCATGGCGTGCATGAGGATGAAGTTGCCGGGCTTTTCCTTCTGGGCCACCACCTGGGATACGCGGGCGGCCATGGGCACCGCAGATACTCCCGCGGAGCCGATGAGGGGGTTGACTTTACCGCCGGACAGGACATACATGAGTTTGCCCAGAAGCACTCCGCCCGCCGTCCCCATGGCAAAGGCCGCAAGGCCTAAAAGCAGTATTTCTATGGTCTCTATCCTGAGGAAGTTTTCGGCGCTGGCTGTGGCTCCCACGGTGGTCCCAAGGAAGATGGTGATTATGTTGATGAGTTCGTTCTGGGCGGTCTTTGAAAGTCTTTCCACAACCCCGCATTCTCTGAAGAGGTTGCCAAGCATGAGGCAGCCTATTAATGCGGTGGCCGGAGGTACGAGGAAGCTTGCCAGGACCGTGACTATTATGGGGAATATTATTTTTTCCGTTTTTGATACGGGCCTTAGTTGTTCCATGGTCACCGTGCGCTCTTTTTTGGTGGTCAAGAGGCGCATGATGGGCGGCTGGATTATGGGCACCAGGGCCATGTAGGAGTAGGCCGATACGGCTATGGCTCCCAGCAGGTGGGGCGCCAGTTTGCTCGAGAGGAATATGGCCGTGGGACCGTCCGCGCCGCCTATGATGCCTATGGAGGCGGCTTCTTTGAAGTCAAATCCCAGCAGTGTTGCGCCGAGGAAGGTGGTGAATACTCCTAGCTGGGCCGCAGCTCCCAAAAGGAGGCTCTTGGGGTAGGCGATGAGGGGGCCGAAGTCGGTCATGGCTCCCACTCCGAGGAATATGAGGGGCGGGTATATGTCGAGTTCTACGCCGCGGTATATCCAGTATAAAAACCCGCCTTTTTGCATGAGGTTTGCTAGGGGAATGTTGGTGAGGAGCATTCCGAAGCTTATGGGGACTAAGAGCAGTGGTTCGTATTTTTTTACTATGGCAAGGTAGAGGAGTATGCATGCGATGCACAGCATTATGAACTGCTGTAAGGTTATGTTGACAAATCCGGTGGTGTTGATGAATTCTATTATTTGTTGAAGCAATGTTCTCCACTCCCGTCTGTTTTTTTATTCCAGTACTGCCAGCAGGTCGCCGGTGTTTACCGAGGCTCCTTCCGAGACTTCTACCGAAACCACGGTCCCATCCTGGGGCGCAAGGATTTCGTTTTCCATTTTCATGGCTTCGAGGATCATGAGTACGTCGCCTTTTGCGACTTTTGTTCCGGGCTTTGCTTTGATGGATAGGATGGTGCCGGGCATGGGGGCCTGTACGCTGACTTTTCCGGCCGGGGCGGATTTTTTGGGAACGGGGGCGGCTTTGGGTTTTTCTTCGGGTTTCGGGGCTTCTTCCGGCCGGGGCGTTACGGGAGCGACGGGCGTTGTATTTTGGGCTTTTGGTGCCGGAGTTTCACCACCTATTTCTTCTACTTCCACTTCGTAAGTTTGACCGTTGACGGTGATTTTGTATTTTTTCATGGTTGATACTCCTTTCTCAGTTTTTTATTTGCATTCTTGCGGCCATACCCCATACGGGGGTGGTCCTGTGGATCTGGCGGATGGAGCCTATTTTTATGCTTGTTACGGGCACGTTCATGTACTGGCTTAAGGCCGCGGCGATGACGGCCACAAGTTCTCCTTCGTCCTGCTTTCCGGTTGTTTCCGCGGGTTCCTGGTGAGGCTGTCGGTTTCCGGTGGTCTCCTGGGGCGCGGGTTCATTTTTTTTTGGCTGTTTTGCACCGGGATAGAAGATCAGCCGCATGAGGTCCAGGATGAGGGATAAGAGGTACAGGGCCGCCATCACTATCCCCATGCCTAACAGGCCGGTTTTTAATGATTCTATGAGGTCTTTTGCTATGTCGTTCATTTTTTCTCACCCCTTTATACCGGTATGTTGCCGTGTTTTTTGGCGGGTCTTGTTTCGCGTTTGCTCATGAGCATTTCCAGGGCGGATATGAGTCTTATTCTGGTGGCGGAGGGTTCTATGACGTCGTCCACATATCCTCTTTTGGCCGCCTGGTAGGGGTTGGCGAATTTGTCGCGGTATTCTTCGATTTTCTGGGTTCTGGTGGATATCGGGTCGCTTGATTCTTCTATTTCTTTTCTGAATATGATGTTGGCGGCGCCTTCGGGACCCATGACGGCTATTTCTGCCGTGGGCCATGCAAAGACCTGGTCGGCTCCCAGGTGTTTTGAGCACATGGCTATGTATGCCCCGCCGTAGGCTTTTCTCACTATTACGGTGATTTTGGGTACGGTGGCTTCGGAGTAGGCGTACAGCAGTTTTGCTCCGTGCCTTATGATGCCGCCGTGTTCCTGGGCGACTCCGGGCAGATATCCGGGTGTGTCGGTGAAGGTGATGAGGGGTATGTTGAAGGCGTCGCAGAACCGGACGAATCTTGCGGCTTTGTCGGAGGCGTTTATGTCGAGGCAGCCGGCTAAATGTTTGGGCTGGTTGGCCAGTATTCCGACGCTGTGGCCGGCAAGTCGCGCAAATCCGGTTATCATGTTCTGGGCGAAGAGAGGCTGCACTTCAAAAAAGTCGCCGCCGTCCACCACGTTTTTTATTATTTCTTTTATGTCGTATGGTTTGTTGGGGTCCACGGGTACTGTCTGGTTTAGTTCGGGTATTATTTTATCGGGGCTGTCGCCCGTTTCTATGTATGGCGCATCTTCCAGGTTGTTGGACGGTATATATGACAGCAGTTTTTTTATTTGGTCGAAGCATTCTTGTTCGCTCTGGCTCATGAAGTGGGCGACTCCGCTGGTCTGGTTGTGGGCTCTCGCTCCGCCCAGGTCTTCGGGGCTTACGTCTTCGCCGGTGACGGCTTTTATGACCTGCGGGCCGGTGATGAACATTTTGCTTGTGCCGGAGACCATGAATACAAAGTCGGTGAGGGCGGGCGAGTATACGGCTCCTCCGGCGCAGGGGCCGAGGATTACCGATATCTGGGGTATTACTCCGGATGCCAGGGTGTTCCTGTAGAAGATGTCGCCGTAGCCCTTGAGTGCGTCTACGCCTTCCTGGATTCTTGCACCGCCGGAGTCGTTTAAGCCTATGATGGGCGCACCCATTTTTACGGCCATGTCCATTACTTTGCATATCTTGGCGGCGTGCATTTCGCCCAGTGAGCCGCCTATTACGGTGAAGTCCTGGGCAAATACGAATACGAGCCTGCCGTCGATGGTGCCGTAGCCTGTGACCACGCCTTCGCCGGGGGCTTTTGTTTCGGCCATGTCGAATTCTATGCACCGGTGTTCCACAAAGGCGTCGATTTCGACGAAACTGCCTTTGTCCAGAAGTTTTTCGATCCTTTCCCGGGCGGTGAGTTTGCCGCTTTCATGCTGCTTTGCTATGCGCTTTTCGCCGCCGCCCT
>NZ_JBJYKD010000064.1:0-3381 GCF_049310025.1 Thermorhabdus hydrogeniformans
TCCAAAACATTCCTTATGAAATTTTCAAGGTTCGGGAAAAGAAGTAAAAAAGTAGGGTTTCTACACTAGAATCAAATGATGTATTAAAATGGATTTAAAAATGATTGCCATAAATTGCTGCTTGAAAAATATAGGGGGGGCTCGAATGCTTGATTTTGTATCTATATTGAAAGCCAGGAAAAACATCAGGGATATAGCAATAAGGACACCTCTTGTAAAAAGCCGCCACCTGACGGAGCTTGCAGGAGCGGAGGTATACCTGAAGCTGGAAAATTTGCAGCGGACGGGTTCTTTTAAGATCAGGGGCGCCATCAATGTAATAAGGAATTTGAATGACGAACAGAAAAAAAGAGGGGTTATAACCTCGTCGGCTGGAAACCACGCCCAGGGCGTCGCCCTCGGGGCCGAACTTTTCGGAATCGATGCAAAAATTGTAATGCCCGAGAATACACCCGGAGTTAAGGTGGAGAACACAAAATGCTACGGTGCCCAGGTGGTGCTGTACGGCAGGAATTACGACGAGGCTCACGAACACTGCCTGAAACTGGCCGAAAGGGAGAGAAGGGTTTACATACCGGCCTTCGAGGACTATGACGTTATGTCCGGGCAGGGGACCATAGCATTGGAAATCCTTGAGGAAATACCGGATTTAGATATGATTTTGGTCCCGGTCGGCGGAGGCGGATTGATTTCGGGCATCGCCGTAGCCGCGAAGACCGTTAATCCGGGGATAAAGGTTATAGGCGTCCAGTCGACCGCGGCGTATACCATGTACGAGTGCTTTAAGGCGGGCAGGATGGTGGATGTACCCGTACCGCCCACCATTGCCGAAGGGCTTTCCGGCGGTATTGATCAGGTTACCTTTGATATCGTTAAAAAATACGTGGACGAAATGGTGCTGGCGGAGGAAGAAGGATTGCTTTACGCCATAGCGTGGCTGGCCACCCATGAGAGGCAGATAGCCGAAGGCTCCGGCATAGTCGGCGTGGCGGCGCTTTTGCAAAAAAAGGTGCAGCTTCCCGAGAGAGGCAAGGCGGCTGTGGTGATTTCCGGGGGCAACATCGACGGGGAACTCTTGAGAAAAGCGTTCCGCCAATTTGAAGAAGGGAAGGAGAAAGGGGTATGACTTTTAATTTGACGACCCCCAGCTTTTTGGTAGACCTGGATGTCCTGGAAGAAAACGTGCGGGAGATGGCTCGGCTTTGCAGGGAGAACAAAAAAAGGCTCTGGCCCATGGTGAAGACCCACAAAAGCACGCAGATAGCGGCTATTCAGGAGGAAGCGGGTGCCGAGGGATTTCTGGTAGGGACCCTGGACGAGGCCGAAAAGCTGGCCGAAAGCGGATTTAAAAATCTGATGCTGGCGTATCCGGCGGCAGGCACTGAAAACATAAGACGGGTGATGGAAATCGCGAAAAGATGCCGGCTCATAATCAGTCTAGACGGCGTTGAGGCGGCGCAAGAGGTGGAAACCGTGGCCGCCATTTCTGGAGTCAATCTGGAATTTCTCATAATAATCGACAGCGGCCTGCACCGCTTCGGCGTCTTTCCTCGGGACGCGGCAGAGCTGGCGGTAAAATTGTCGAAGTTCAAACACCTGAAGCTTAAGGGTGTGGGCACTCACCCGGGCCATGTCTATGGAGCGTCGAACCGCGAGGAAGTAGAAAAAGCAGCAGAGGAAGAAGCAGCCGCCGTTTTCTCGGCCGCGGAAAACCTGAAAAAAGCCGGATTTGATGTGGACATGGTTGCCGTAGGCAGCACCCCCACCGCGCGCTTTGCGATAATGGACCGCAGGGTGAACGTGGTGAGACCGGGCAATTACGTATTTTACGACAGCATACAGGTTGCGCTGGGCGTGGTGCCGGAGGAGCGGTGCGCACTCTCGGTGCTAGGCACAATAATATCCCACCCCCGGCCGGATACTCTTATCATGGATGTGGGCAGCAAATGCCTGGGTCTGGACAAAGGAGCCCACGGCATATCCCTGGTGAAGGGTTACGGAATTATAAAAGGCCACCCCGAACTCCTGATAACGGATTTATCCGAAGAAGTGGGGAAGATAAAGATAATTGGTTCCACTTCCATTAAAGTCGGCGACCGGGTCCAGGTGATACCAAACCATGCGTGTTCTGCAGCCAATATGACGGACTATCTCCTGGGTCACAGGAAAGGCAAGCTGGAAAAAACCATATATGTTGACGCCCGGGGCGGCACCGTCAGAAAACCAGTGACAGATTGATGGCTATCCCTCCTTCATTTGCTTGAAAGAGCTTTCTGTTCGGACGCACATTTCACTACAGCGGCACGCAAAAAAATGAAATCGGGCAGATGTTTTATTTTTTTAAAAAAAAGGGCATTCTATAGGGAGGAAATGCTGCAAAGGGAGGATGAACATGACTGCTCTTGATGTGCGCCAACTGGTTTTAAAAAATCTCGCGGGTAGTAGCCGGGAAGAAGTTGAGGGATATATCAATGAAACCATCGAAACCCGGGAAGAAGCCGCCCTGCCGGGAATGGGGATTCTTTTTGAGGCGGTATGGAAAAAGTCCAACAGTGCGGAAAAAAGCGGCATGATGGACAAGATAATGGATGCCATAAACAACGCCTAAGTTCTGACAACGAGAAAATCCGCTAAAAAGCGGATTTTCTTCTTTATGGGATGAGCTGTTCCAGCACCGCGATTGTACGGGGGCCCACCACTCCGTCGGGGACCAGATTGTTGTCGCGCTGAAATTGTCTTACGGCCCTTTCTGTCTGCCGCCCGAAAATTCCATCTATAGGCCCCACGTTGTACCCGAGGCTTTGCAGCCTTCTCTGGAGTTCTGCCACATCAGGCCCGCGCATCCCGCGGCGCAAAATCCTGGACCCTAATTGCTGTCGGGTATCCATAATATTTTACCTCCTGCAGCGTTTCTATTATATGATATTTTGTTTTCACAGATATTGTTACGATTTTCTATAAACTTAAACATTTTTCGGGAGCCCTTCATATATTGTATTAGGCCACAAAGAAAGGGGGAGAAAAATATGGACTGGTACAGTAGGGTAGAAAGGGCTTATGAAATGGATCTGGAGGAAATAAGAATTTTAGCCGATGTGGCGAGATATGCCCCGCCGCATGTTGCCCACCACGCACTGATGATTATGATGAATGAACTGATGGATGCTATGCACTGGCACATGATGCTTATGATGAGACCGGGTTTTGCTCCGCCGCCTTTTGGCGAATCGCCCTTCGGTCAACCGCCTTACGGCACTCAATTTAATGCCGGTGAGAAAAAGGCAGAAGATAAATAATCACATGTGGTAGCGTCAAATAAGAATATGAGAATTCCCTAAAAAATGGAAATCGTAGGTAGTAGCTGGCAAATCAATCAGTAAT
>NZ_JBJYKD010000065.1:0-3037 GCF_049310025.1 Thermorhabdus hydrogeniformans
GTCGCAAGGCCGTATTGTGCCAGCTCTGTTCCCGGCATTATATCTGCCTCCTTTTTAAAAGTAAGGGTTCTATATATTTTTTCTCTAAGTTATATCCATCACACCATTTCAGCCAACCTTTATAACTCATAATAGAACATATATCCCTGTCGGTTAGAGATTCTTTTTTCTTTAGTTTTAGCATTTTTCGTTTTAGGGTTTTTGCAGTTGATTTCCGAAGCAGTGTATATCCACCAAAGCTACGATAACCAAGGAAATCTACGCCTCGAATATAAGTAGGAAATACTTGCCAATTCTCTTTTATTTTTAATATTAATTTTTCATATAAATATTTTTCTGTATCTTTTCGTAATTGGTGAAGAAATGCTTTGTCGTGATGCAGTATCACACAATCATCGCAGTATCTGAAGTAATATTTTACTTTCTTTTCTTCCTTAAGCCAGTGGTCAAAGTATGTTAGGTAGAGATTACCAAAATATTGACTGAGATAATTTCCTATCGGTACGTTTGTTTCTCCTTCCACGCTATCAATGATACTATCTAAAAGCCAGAGCAAATCTTTATCTTTTATCTTTTTCCGGATAATTTGTTTAAGGATTCTATGGTTTATTGATGGATAGAACTTTTTTATATCGAATTTTAGACAATATTGGGTATTCTCCCTATCCTTCATAGCTTTATGCAGTCTTAACAATCCTTTATGAATACCACGGCCTTTAAGACTTGAATACGTGTCATAAATAAAAGTTTTCATCCATATTGGTTCGATAATCTGAACTATGGCCCAATGCACTATTCGGTCAGGATAATAAGGTAGCTTATATATCTCCCTTTCTTTACCTTTGTCTATTTTTGTGAAAATCTCGTAAGGTGATGTTTTATAAGTTTTATTTTTCAGCATTTCATGTATTTGTCTCAAATAATAATCAGGATTGCTGTCAACCATTTTAACTTCCGTATAATGTGCCTTTCCTTTTCGTGCATTTTTATGAGCTAAATACAGATTGTCCATGTCATAAATCTTTTCATATAAGTTTCCATATCGCTTCATTTTGCATCACTTTGTGTGCTTGTGCTGCCGAGCCTTCGGGATATACCCTACCAACACGGTCTTTTCGCACGCTTTGTGTTCGACCAAGAGGTCAGGCAAATAAGTCTATTTTGCACACAAAGGTGAGGTGGGTGCCGATATTCCAATCCGCATTCGAGGCAGGATTATTCAGATTCAGTGCTGCTGGGCCGGTATTCGAGCCATTATTCGCATTCCTGCTGGCAAAGGGCTGTGTTTTTTTACACCCATTTAGACTTATTTGCCTTATGGTAAATTATGGTATCAGTTTAAATACACAAAGGCGAGGCGGGCGCCGATAGTCCAAGCCGCACTCGAGGCAGGAAAAACCAGAATCAACGCCGCCGGGCCGGCATCCGAGCCAAGAGCCGCATTCCCGCCGGCAAAGGGCTGCCTCTTACCATAATTTCGCACCCAAATTCCATCGTTACCATAGTTAGTATCGATAGGGAACAACCCGTATATTTTTAATATATCAGGAACAGTTATACCAGTATCAGCAGTCATGCTTTGAAATGCGCCCTGGTTATAGTCATAATATCCATCTCCCCAGTTCCATGTCGGATCGGGCGGATTAACTAAAGCTGTCCGCAAAATAGGTGTTCCTTTGTTTTGCACAGTACCATCATTGGTCATTGGGTTCGGCGAGTCGAATTTTAATGTTCCAGCTGTACCTGGTGCCACTAAACTACCATCAGGCATAATTGCCTTCCACAGCGTTGATGTATCGCTCTGGTCTAATGTATTATCTGCGGCATCGTTATTGGGAATTATTTGAATTTCCCCGTCCACAAGTCTCATGCCACCGCAACGTTCCCATACATTTCCGTTTGCATCAGCCACTCCAAAAGGAGTACCGTCATGAAACCATGAAAGCGGCCCGCTTCCAGTTAAAGTCCTTCCGATTCGTGTTGCATCGTAATGATGTGAAGGTATGCCCATCTCTGATGGTACGTCTACATCTTTTCCAAAGTTATTATTCCCCCGAGGCCAAAAACCGGATTTTTTGCAAAGATGCATTATAAGCCTCTGCTCAATGAGCGTTATTTGATGAAAGCCTGGCCCCATTTGTTTATGTCGTGTTTGCTCACTATCAAAGGTTTCGCTATTTCCAGGGTCAAGACCTAAAAGAGATACAACTCTTGCATCGGCCCCGGTTCCAATATAGGCACTTTTATACTTTGCTATATACAGTTCGCTTTTTATTTTATTAGCAACTATGAACCCGGGATATACTTGGTCGGGCCATGCGGAGTTAAGTTGTTTGCATGAAATAGCAGGGAATTTCACCATTACAGCTGGATAACCACCGGCGCCATACATTACTGTATTTCTTCCGAAACTTGCTTCCTCTACACGCCTCGTCCAATCCTTTTGTTCAGTTACGTCTGTTATTACTCCCCCAGACTTAAACCTGCCAGTTAGCGCCTTTTCAATTGCGAATATATCTTTTAGTAACTGCCCCTGCCAATATGGGCCGTTAACGTATTTCATTTATATTATCCCTCCTTCAGGTATTGTCTCGGGTTCCGGCTTAGGGAAAAGTTCCGAATAATTTCTGCGTAAATCCTGTTCGAAAATGGGCAAGTAGTTCAAGGCTTCTGTTTCCCCGCCTTTTACAAAAGTCTCGCCCCGAAGATTTACATTTTCATCAGAAAAATCCACTTCTATTTTTGTCGTACCGTTATCCAAAACAGTTATATTGTGTGTCATCTTATCCCTCCTTTAATACTCTAAAACGGCTACTTGTAGAGCGGCGCCTTCGCTTATCGCATATATCGGCACCGGTACCGCCGGGTCGAAGTCTATCTCCAATACTGCCCCCGGCTCTACAGGAAAACCATTTTGCTGCGTTACAGTAGAAGGGCCTATTCTAAAGCGGAGAACAGGGTCTTCATTCTTGAGCATCATCTTTCTTCGTCCCGACAGAGCCGATGTTCCAGCGAAGATTTCCGCCGCTGTTGCAGT
>NZ_JBJYKD010000066.1:0-2180 GCF_049310025.1 Thermorhabdus hydrogeniformans
TTCGCTAAAATCAATAGTAACTTTCTTTTCCTGTCTGGGAGTGGTAATTATTACCTCTCCTGTTTTATTGTTAATGGTTAGAGCAGCATCCCACATCATTTTAATTTCACTTTGCAGTGCTTCGTACTCTACTTTCCAGTAACCGTTCTCAATGGCCTGTTTGATGAAGTCTAAGTCTTTTTCAAGCTTCTGTAGGTGACGGAGCTCATTAGTTTGGTATTTATGTTGCTCACGGAGTTCAGCTATCTTCTTATCTAGTGAAGAAGCTTCCTTCTCGTATTCTGATACCGATATTCTTCCTTTGCGGAAGAGGTAGTTCAGCCTTTCCTGCTCATCCTGCAATTCTTTCATTTGTTTAACCGAAGGCCCAACAAGAAGTTCCAGTTCCCGTTTTCTTTTTTCCCAGCTTTCTAAGTGAGCCATAATTGCTTCTTTCATCTGTTCTGGTTTCTGCAAAGCTTCCAATACCTTAAGTACAACCTGTTGGTCGAGCCAGTCGGCAGGAATTCTTGGAGAGTCGCAAGTTGGACTTCCATCCCTGTGGTAGCGTTTAAGTCTGCCATAGCAGGAGTAAACCGCCGTTGTTCCATGGTCATAGGTTCCTCTAAACTGTAACCCGCATATGCCGCAATGAATAATGCCAGTAAGCAGTGGCGTTTCATGTGTACGTTGCCAGAACTTGGCACGTTTCCTTCGTTCCTGCGCTAGCTGGTAAATGTGGTCATCAATAATTTGCGGGAAAGGAATAGGTATCCAGTCATCTTTAGTATATTCAGGTTCTGCATTTTTTCCGTCACGTCCGAAATAATTTTTTCCGATGTAGGCTTGATGAGTAAGAATCTGTCTTACTGTAGCGTTTGACCAATGTTTGACATACTCGCCTTTTTGACCTCTCTTACCTCTGACCCCTACCCGAACTCCACGGACAGCAGAGGGAGGGAGGATGCCCATATTTGTTAGCTTATCAGCAATAGCTTCCATACCCAATGGTTGGCCGCTTTCATCACCATACACATACCAGTGATAAATGAGCCTAACGATTCTTGCCTCTTCTTCGTTAATTTCAAATTCTCCCGTCTGTGGATTTTTCCTGTAGCCGTAGAGGACGTGACCACCCGGGAACTGACCTAATCGAGCTTTTTGATACTTTCCCATCTTCATCCTCTCGGTAATCATTTCTCTTTCCAGTTGAGCGAACACTGCGATGATTTGCATGACCGCTTTACCGATAGGAGTAGTAGTATCAAATTGCTCCTGTATGCTGATGAAGCCTATCCCGTTCCTCTCTAAAGCATCATCGAGGAGGTAGAGAGTATCTTTCAGGTTACGGCTTAATCTGTCAAGTTTCCAGACTACTACCACATCGAACTTCTTTAAATAAACATCTTCGAGAAGCTGCTGCAAGTCTGGCCTTTCCATAGAGGCACCGCTGTAACCGTCATCTCGGTAAATCCTTACAAGTTCCCATCCCTGAAGCTCACAATATTTCTTAATTGCTTGTGCCTGAGCTTCAAGAGAGTAACCGTGCTGGGTTTGTTCTTCCGTACTTACTCTAATGTAACCTACAGCCTTCGTCACAGTGGGACACCTTCTTCCACAGGCTGCTCTTTAGCCTTCTGTTGGAGCATGTTAAGCATGGAAATTGCCATGCAATAAAGCGCTAAGTCATCTCGTTTTATAAACCACTGGTCTCCATTATGAACAGTCTTTCTTCGTATCGCTGGAATTTTCTTTCGATGTACCGCTTGAAGTACTGCATTCGGACTTATCCCAAGGATTGCTGCAGCTTGTCGAGTGCTTAGCTCATCTTCCCTTGGTGGGTCAATATAGGTGTTCTGACCCTCAATAGCGTGCTGCCTGCGTGTCACTACTTTTAGGTTTTCTGGATGGTCATCGAGACAGTCGCCGTTGATGTGGTGAACAGCTTCGTTGTAACCGTCTAATTCTCTACCAAGTTTCTTCTCCATCACTATTCGAGCGTGAAGTACATCGCCACGTCCTGGAACCTTGGCGAATTTCCTAGGTTTATCATGACCGGCGAAGTCTTCAATATAGACCTCATAACCGCAGCAGTCGCATCTACCTAAATGAGTTTTAGCCAAAGCATTCACCTCCTACACCGTACTTATTAGCTCTATGTTTATATTTTAAGATGCTTCCTAGCAACTTAAAAGAGGGCT
>NZ_JBJYKD010000067.1:0-1762 GCF_049310025.1 Thermorhabdus hydrogeniformans
AGTCCTGCGGTAAAAAGTCAAGTACCTAAAAATAACAAAATGGAAAATATTTAGCTCACTTTTTGTAAAAAAGACAATATTTAACTAACCCAGTTTTATCCACCAAAAACTGGAAATTACCGAAGGATATTGAGGAGGTGTTTTACCTCACCTATTCACCTTCCTTTTAGGCGTGTAAATTTGATCATTGCGTAGCAGCGCATAGATCAAACGCACAAGTTTTCTTGCGGTTAAGACGAGGGCTCTTTTATGCTGATGCTTGGAAACTTCACGGTACTTTTTCTGATAGTAATCACGAAATTCCGGCTCTACTTTTTTAACCGAGTTGGCAGCCTCAACCAGGTAATAGCGCAGATAGTGATTACAAGAGCGAATCATTCTAGTTTCTTCTGCTTCAAACTTTCCGGACTGGTATTTCGACCATGTAAGACCGGCATACTTTGCGATAGAAGCTTCACCCTTAAAGCGATTAATATCGCCGATTTCAGCAAGTATCCCTGAACAAAAGACCGGGCCAATACCGGGAATAGTTTGTAAAGTATTCGGTATGCCATCAAGGAGTCTTTCAATAGCCTTATCCAACTGTTTAATCTGTGCGGAAAGAGTGCGGATACATTCAATAGAAGTGGCCAGGAGAACATCAACGGAATCTTCCACACACTTAGATAGCCTGTAAGAAGACCTGGCAGCCTTTTGAATACATTTTGCCACACCTTCAGGGTCGGGGAAACGATTCTTCCCCTTCTCCCTGAGGAAATCCGCAAGAACAGAAACATCCATAGAACTAATCTCATCCAGGCTATATTGTTCAAGAAAGAGCTCCATCATAGCATTGCCGAAGGCAGAACTTTCAACCTCGGACTTAAAGGCATTACACTTAAGAAATAGATTCTGCAAAAAATACTGTTTCTCACGGATCATGTTATTCACCAGGCGGTAACGCATTCTAGTCAACCTTTGAAGGGCAAGGAGTTGCTCCTGCATCACTGCAGTATATGGGAGACGCCCAAAGCGCAAGCGGTCGGCAATAACCCAAGCATCAATATCATCAGTTTTATCAAAATAAGGGTAAGCCTCTTTAAACTTATTGATTAGCTTGGCATTAATCAAATACACCTTTGTTTGATACCTGTGCAGGGCTTCATCCTCATTTAAAAACATAGCAGGATGAAAGCTGTAGACGGAAGTAGACTCCATCCCAATGTGGATTTCCTGACAGGAATGCTTGTCTGCCAAAGAAATAACCTGATCCCGTAGAAAACTTGCACCAGCGGGATTGTTTTGGACAGTAAACCTTTTAAGGCTGTTACCATCACAATCCATAATGCAAACCTTTAAATCTTCGGAGCTGACGTCTACACCCACAAAAAACTTCAACTAATCGACCCCCTTTCATTTTAGGATACAGGGAAATGGACCCTTCGGGATGTCCCCAGAAAGCTCGCTTAAGGACACCCTCGTGTATTAGAACTCACTCTGGACCATGGGCTGCCTGGAAGCTGCTAACTTCCAGCATGGGTTGTCAGAGGGAACAGCCTGCGGGGTTAGAAGTTTAAGACGAGTTCTGGGGATGCAGACTTATTTGAGTAGTCAAAGCTACAGGAGGCGAAAGCATTTCCCCGTGATCCTAAGATAATTATCTGGGAACATCACGAAAAGTCCAAGTCCCTATTTTGGATGTCAGCTCTCATTACTCTTTTTAACTTCTATATTTAGTTTTCAAGGTCCATGTTTAACTGGAATTTGAATAAGTTTGATTTAC
>NZ_JBJYKD010000068.1:0-1671 GCF_049310025.1 Thermorhabdus hydrogeniformans
ATTCCCTAAAAAATGGAAATCGTAGGTAGTAGCTGGCAAATCAATCAGTAATTGTTAAATCAATAACCCAAAGTAACATTTAGAAGAAACTATGAATAATTAAAACCCAAGCTTTTATGGAAAAAAGCACACTTCACCCTTCTGGTAAAAAGACTGCTTTTAAATTCAGTCTAGTTTACCGTATAAAGCTTGTCAAGATTTCTGAATTTGATTAGACTCAACAATCCACTGAATCAGTTTGACCCAATTATCGACCTTTTTACCCTGCTTATCTTTGAGGAATACAGGTGCTTTACCATTGAAAGCCTCATGAGGCTTTAAGTGATTGTAGTATAGCTGATACAGCAAGGCATGAGCTACAGCACCTTCAAAGGAACTAAAAGACTTATGGCGCTTGTAATGAGCCTTGTATGAACCAAATAAGCGCTCTATACGGTTTTTGTATGGCCTATAGGTATGCGGGTCGCCTTCAGGGAGTGGAGAGATTCCCAGCACAGGACGGTGACGGATACTGGCACCGAAGAAAACCGAAGCGGAATGGACCGCCACATCATAAATAGGTGCTTTATCTGTAACTAAGATGAATTCACGGTTACCATAACGGTCAATGACATCTTTAAGGATGGTCAAAGCGGCCACAGCATTCCTATGAGGCGAAAGGTGTTGGGAGATAATAAAACCTCTCAAACCATCGCAAGCAGTAAAAAGGTAATGCCATTTACCCTTAACCTTTATGTAAGTCTCATCGATAACCACAAGGCCTGACAAAGGAAGATGAATAGACTTAACCAATGGAGCAAGCTTCGAGGCTAAGGAAACCACCCAATTTTGGACAGTTTCGCGAGAGACTTGAACTTGCCATATTTGCTTTACAGCAGAAACAGTCTGTCTCAAAGAAAGCCCAAGACCCACGTATAAATTGACAGTTTGGGCTATCAAGAATGGACTGAAGCGACTTTTAGCAAGGTTAACGGGAACAGCATTTGGAGAAGCGCAAGAAAGTTCGTCGAAATTGACATCAAAAGCCCTGAAGCGATATCTCTTCCTGTGTTTAAGCCACTTAGGACAATTATCATTACGGCACTTAAACACAGTGAAATTCTTTCTGGTTTTATCCTTGCTGAGAGCATAGGAGCAGAAAGGGCAGCGATAAGTAGGATGAAACTTTTTAGGGGCAGGCCTACCAGGAGCCCATTGGTGTTTACACACTTTACACTGGAGCTTTTGGAAGCCTTCAGGATCTTTACCGAAGCTATACAGGTAATCGAGAGGAGCGCCACAAACCGGACATTTATCGACATCGACACAAAGCGGCTTAATACGTCTGACGGGAGAAATAGGCTTACCCTGTGCTTCAGCCTCGGCGAGGATTTTCCTGTAATCTTTTTTCTCAACAACGGGCAAAGGGTCCTTTAAAGGAGATAAGATTTTGTAACTTGAAGGTTGAAGGTCAGCAGGTGGTTCGATATCGACTTTAAAATGTTTAGCAGCGAACAGGAAGACTTTCAGTAAAAAATTTAATAAATGAGCGAAGAGGAAAACAGGTAGTGGTTGTCGAAACATAAATTATGGATTCCCTCCTTTTGGGTTGATGGTGATTGTTTTTGGCAACTACTACCTACGACACCAAGGGGAGGGAATCCTCCTTTTTTCCGAAAAACTTTTAGTTTC
>NZ_JBJYKD010000069.1:0-1336 GCF_049310025.1 Thermorhabdus hydrogeniformans
TTAGTTTTTATTTTTCAAGCCGTATTTGGTTAAATATGGATTGGGGAAAAGGGGGAGTTTTTACACTGGAATCATAATTTAACAAATAAAAATGTATTAAAAGCCGCATTTTTTCCCGCGAACTCAAAACCAGCAGCAATTTTCCCCTCTTACTAACTATATAAAATCATGAATTATAGAAAAAAATTTTATATTAAATTTATCATGATTTCAAGTAAATGTAAATTATTTTGTCAAGCGTCAGTGATTATGTCAGGTGAAATCCACCAGTGATTTTGTCAGTAGCTGCGCCGCCCTTGACCGCAGGCTGCGAACCGCTAGTGAAAGCAGGTAAGCCGCCTGGAGAAGAGACTTACGGTTTTGAAGTCTCACTGACCGGTATTGTAGCTTTCACCCCTGGATGTGGCAGAATAAACTCTGCAAGAGGCCCATGGTTTGCGCCATGGGTGGTCTGGTGCAGGCCTGCGAGGTGGCTTAGCATCTGCTTTTTCTATAGGTGGCCTTTGAGCTGGAGGCGCGGTATTAGTTTTCATTGCCTTTGTTGAGCCTGCAGCAATTGGTTCAAGATCGTAGATATGGCCACGCCAGGCGACAGAAAGGTTCCCTTCAGCAAGGTGATGGACTTCTACCACAGAGCGAAGAGGGATAGCAGGTGCATTTTTTGCGGGTACAACTCTATAGGTCTCTCCTTTGTACTGAAGGGTATAGCCAGGGTTAAGGGTACGGTATTCCTTCCAGCAGAAGATGTGATCCAAACGTAAATGGGACGGTATAGGCCGAAACGCCGATTCGGAATCCGCAGGAGGTACGGCAAACTTTTGATTGTAGCGCTCAATAAAACGCTGCAGTACAGCATTAGCCTCCTCGCAGGTACTGGCACCTGCCAAACGGAGCTCCACCGTCAGACGCTCTTGAAGAGTCAGGTAAGAACGCTCAATCCGACCTTTGGCCTGAGGCGAGCGAGCAGGTATATGTTCGATACCCAGTTCATTGAGAATACGGCCGATTTGAGTCAGAGGCCGGACTTGTCCAAGCAGTTGTTGTTCAAGATTAGTGCTATCGCTCTCCTTAGGCGAAAAAAAGAGCGAATGGCGGTCGGAATAAATGGCCAGCGGGACCCCGTGGTGAGTGACCAAATCCTGCAGGAGACGCCGGTAGCCTTCAAAGTCTTCAGCTGGCCAGAAGAGGGCGGAAAGGATACGGCTGGTGGCATCATCGACGGCGGACAGAAGAACGAGCCGTGGTCCCCGTCCTTCCAGCCAGTCGTGATGGCTACCATCGATTTGGACCAACATCCCCATTTGCGGCTTACGGGAACGTCTGCGGTGCGGTTTTG
>NZ_JBJYKD010000070.1:0-1228 GCF_049310025.1 Thermorhabdus hydrogeniformans
GTTAGTTTTTATTTTTCAAGCCGTATTTGGTTAAATATGGATTGGGGAAAAGGGGGAGTTTTTACACTGGAATCAATTATATATTTAATTAAATATAGGGGTGGGTAGCTTGAAAAATAACACAACATAAGGTAAAAAAGGGCGCACTAAACCAAGGCCTTTGAAAGCCCCAAAAAAAATTAAATCTCGATTTTAAGCTATAAGTTACGCCACAGAAATATCAGAAGCTTTTATGACACCATTGGAGATCAAAAGTTTCACTGCTTGTTTAATAGCCTTCTCCTTCTGCTTTTCCAGCATTTCTTGTGGCATATCAATCTTATATAAATCGCTTGGATTCCACTCTTCACCAGTAACAAACATATTGTAAATAGCAGTAAGTATCATCCTTGCGATAGCAATAATTGCTCTTTTCTTGCCTCTCCTTTTGCAGATGCGTTCGTACTTGATTCTGTAGTAAGAAGATTTATCCGATTTCACGGCTGCATGGGCAACTTGTACCAATGCAGGTTTGAGGTAGACACCGGCACGTGTAATTCGGACAGATTTCTTCTTACCGGCAGATTCATTATTGCCAGGCGTTAATCCCGCCCAGCAGCACAAACGCTTGGAGTTGGCAAACTGAGACATATCGGTGCCAATCTCAGAGATGATGGTAATTGCAGATATCCTATCAACTCCGGGAATGGTACAAAGGAGTTTGATAGCACTTTCATAAGGTTTAACCATTTTATCAAGCTTTTCATCCAGTTCAGCAATGGATTTAGTTACGTATTCAAGATGAGAACGAACCATTACCATACGCTCTTTTTGTTCATGAGTCATCTGATATCCTTCGATAGATTCAACCACGGCATCCGCTTTTTTCTTCAATGATTTCTGAAGAAGGGAAGTACAGTAATCCGGGTCAAACGAATCAGAAGAAATCAAGTAGTCCGTGATGGAAGAGGCAGATTTGCCAAACATGTCGGAAACGACAGCATCAAGGGCTACATTACAGACGGTGAAAGCATTCTGGAAACGGTTCTTCTCACTGCTTTTGCAGGAAACAAGTTTAGAGCGGTAGCGGGTGTATTCACGAAGAATACGAATTGGTTTGTCGGGGATATAACTTCCCGGGACTAAACCGAGGCGGAAAAGATCTCCAATCCACTTTGAATCTTTGGTATCATCCTTGTTTCCCTTTACAGCCTTCACCCATTTAGGGTTGGCAATGGTGATACGAATA
>NZ_JBJYKD010000071.1:0-1215 GCF_049310025.1 Thermorhabdus hydrogeniformans
CTATTCTATAATCTCCGTAACTACGCCGGCTCCCACGGTCCTGCCGCCTTCCCTTATGGCGAACCTCAGCCCTTCTTCTATGGCTATGGGCGATATCAGCTGGATGTCCATCACTACGTTGTCTCCGGGCATTACCATCTCGGTGCCTTCGGGCAGGTTGATGACCCCCGTGACGTCCGTGGTCCTGAAGTAGAACTGGGGCCTGTAGCCGTTGAAGAACGGTGTGTGCCTGCCGCCTTCTTCTTTCTTTAGGACGTATACCTGCCCCTTGAAGTGGGTGTGGGGATGTATGCTGCCGGGTTTGGAGAGTACCATCCCTCTTTCTACTTCGTCTCTGTCTATGCCGCGTAAAAGCGCCCCGATGTTGTCTCCCGCTACCGCCTGGTCCAGCAGTTTCCTGAACATCTCTACGCCGGTGACTACGGTCTTCTTTTTCTCGGGCGCAAGGCCTACTATCTCGACTTCGTCTCCTACTTTGAGGGTCCCTCTTTCTACTCTGCCGGTCACTACGGTGCCGCGCCCGGTGATGGTGAATACGTCTTCTATGGGCATCAGGAAGGGTTTGTCAATGTCGCGCTGTGGTGTGGGAATGTATTCGTCTACGGCGTCCATGAGTTCCCATATCTTGCCGCACCACTGGCATTCCCTCTTGCCGCACCCGCATTCCAGGGCCTTTAATGCAGAGCCGGATACTACGGGTATGTCGTCTCCCGGAAATTCGTAGGAGGAAAGTAGTTCTCTTACTTCCATTTCGACTAGTTCTAGTAGTTCGGGGTCGTCTACCATGTCTACTTTGTTTAAAAATACTACGATGTAGGGTACTCCTACCTGCCTCGCCAGCAGTATGTGTTCCCTGGTCTGGGGCATGGGACCGTCCGCCGCCGATACTACCAGTATCGCACCGTCCATCTGGGCAGCGCCGGTTATCATGTTCTTTACGTAGTCGGCATGCCCCGGGCAGTCTACGTGGGCGTAGTGCCTCTTTTCGGTCTGGTATTCTACGTGGGCTGTGGCTATGGTTATCCCGCGCTCCCTTTCTTCCGGTGCTTTGTCGATCTGGTCATAGGCTACATAGTCGGATAATCCTACATTTGACAGTACTTTTGTGATGGCCGCCGTGAGCGTGGTCTTGCCGTGGTCTACGTGACCTATGGTCCCTACGTTGACATGCGGTTTTGTCCTCTCGTATTTTTGCTTTGCCATATTTATCCTCCT
>NZ_JBJYKD010000072.1:0-1176 GCF_049310025.1 Thermorhabdus hydrogeniformans
AAAGTAGATGAAGAACTACCTGTAGACCCCAATGGTATAATAAAGCGTGAACAATACGTTTACTTGGGCAAAGAAAACATTAACCAGATGAAACATCGCTTAAGATTGATTGAAGTACAGGATACCCAGGGAGAACCAATAATCATCGTAACAAACGACTTTAAAATAACTGCAGAGGAAATAGCCGATATATACCGCAACAGATGGCAAATAGAATTATTCTTCAAGTGGATAAAACAGCACCTACGCATAAAGCATTTTTACGGATTGAGCCCATGGGCGGTGGAAAACCAATTATTTATTGCGCTGATGACCTATTGCTTATTGCTGCTTCTAAAGTTAAAAACATGTTACAGAGGGCCATTACTAACTATCAAGAGATTACTGCATACCTGCCTTTTAGAACCATTCACAAGCTTCGTTAAAAAGCTTTACCGACCGACGAGAAAATTCAAAGGCAGACGACGGAAGGTGGATCATGAAACAATATTTCAAGAAACCTTAAGGCAGGTGGTACAAGGCGAAGCAGACTTTTTGGATGACTTAAGTTATGATCCAATAATTTAACTAAATACAGTGGTAAAATGTGGAAAAGGACTACCCATAGGCGGTTGCTCCTTTTGACATAAGAGAAAAAAATATAATTACATTTTTTAACATATATGGTATATTGCGGTATATTAATTTTTACTTGACTTTTATTAAAAAATTTTATGCAACGCTAGTGACCGAGCATAAGCAAGAATTGATTTACAGAAAAAAGAGGGATAAGGCATTAAAACAGGCCAGCTTCAGTTCAAGCTATTATGCAAGTGTAAAAAGTAAATATCGAGATAATAAACCCATTCTTCCAATAAATGTTTCAGAATCAAATATGAACAGGGCATATAGAATACTGGACACAATTATGAAAACGCTTGAGGATATGGAGGCTTATACTCAGGTTAGCCTTGATTCAGGTAAGGACACAGCATATTTTGTTGTTATGCACTCAGCTTTTTATTTTGAATTGAAAGAAGATACAAGAAAAAAACAAGGTTCACAAAACAACGTTAAAGCCCAGACTTATTTGGTCTTGTCAATGTCTGCAAAAAGCTGGTTTAGTTAATAAGCGCTTGGTTTAAACCCACGGGCTTTCAGCCCGTAGATCCTTTCAGGACTTGCAGATACTTCAGT
>NZ_JBJYKD010000073.1:0-1055 GCF_049310025.1 Thermorhabdus hydrogeniformans
CACTAGCGTTGCATAAAATTTTTTAATAAAAGTCAAGTAAAAACTTTGTATACCTTAATATTACATAAATGATAATTTATGGAAGTATCATTTTTTCTCTTATGTTAAAAGGAGCAACCGGCTATGGGTAGTCCTTTTCCACATTTTACCACTGTATTTAGTTAAATTATTGGATCGTAACTTAGGTCATCCAAAAAGTCTGCTTCGCCTTGTACTACCTGCTTTAAGATTTCTTGAAAAATTGTTTCATGATCCACCTTCCGTCGTCGGCCTTTAGATTTTCTCGTTGGTCGGTAAAGCTTTCTAACAAAGCTTGTGAATGATTCTAAAAGGCAGGTATGTAGCAATCTCTTAATAGTTAGTAATGACCCTTTGTAACCGGTCTTTAATTTTAGAAGCAGCAATAAGCAATAGGTCATCAGCGCAATAAATAATTGGTTTTCCACCGCCCATGGGCTTAATCCGTAAAAATGCTTTATGCGTAGGTGCTGTTTTATCCACTTGAAAAATAATTCTATTTGCCATCTGTTGCGGTATATATCGGCTATTTCTTCTGCAGTTATTTTAAAGTCGTTTGTTACGATGATTATTGCTTCTCGTTGGGTATCCTGTACTTCAATCAATCTTAGGCGATGTTTCATCCGGTTAAGATTTTCTTTGCCCAAGTAAACGTATTGTTCACGCTTTATTATACCATTGGGGTCTACAGGTAGTTCTTCATCTACTTTTATTTGAGCATTGCCTTTCAAGCGGGTGACAAAACGAGTGCCGTTTTCACAGTAGTTATCGAACTTTTCGTAGTCTACATATCCTCTGTCAAATACATTCAGGGCATCTTTATCTTCAACTACCAGTGAATCCATCTGAGTTTTGTCAGAAGGTCTTGCGGGAGTGATTATGGCTTTATCAGGGGTTACTCCTTCTTCGAAGAAGTTAAGGCGCAGGTGAAGTTTAACTCCGGCTTTGGTTTTTCTAAATTCTGCCCATCTATATTGTGAAAGACAAAGACTGATAGTAGATGAATCAATGAGGTATATGCGACCGATGCTTTGTAT
>NZ_JBJYKD010000074.1:0-1029 GCF_049310025.1 Thermorhabdus hydrogeniformans
ATGAGCGGGTTTATTTTCAGCAGGTACAGCCCCGCAAAGACCACCGCCGCCACCAGCATATCTTTAATGCCGGTAAAGGAGCTCTTTCCCACGGAATAGGCCGCCTGGACGATAAGAGCGATAACCGCCGGCCTGACGCCCTTAAAAAAGGCGTCCAGCCAGGGCAGGTGCCGGTACCTAATCAGCAAGAGGGCAAGGATGATTATAATCAGGAAAGAGGGGGCCGTGACCCCGATGGTGGCCGCCGCCGATCCCCAGAAGCCGCCTACTTTATACCCCACGAAGGTGGCCGCATTTATGGCTATGGGACCGGGGGTCATCTGTGAAATGGCTATTATATCCAGGAACTGGTCCACCGAGAGCCAGTGGTGGATGTCTATTATCTCTTTTTCTATGAGGGGAATCATGGCGTAACCACCGCCGAAGCTGAAGGCTCCCACTTTAAAAAACGCCCAGAAAAGGCTTAAATATATCATTTTTCCCCACGCTCCTCCGGACCCCGAAGTCTGTTTTGCAAGAACATTCCAGCTATTCCCGATGCCAGGATCGCCATTATGGGATGAAGGTCAAGTATAACGAGGGCCGCCAGGGAAAGAACCGCTATTATCACGCCCGCAGGAGTTTTAAAGGCGGCTTTACGAAGGTTAAAAGCAGCCGCCAGGATGAGCACCACTATGCCCGGGTATATCCCCCTGAAGGCCTTTTTCACGTAGATGCTGGATTTGATGTCGGCGTAGAACAGCGCCACGAATAGTATTATCAGAAACGACGGGAGTATGGTCCCCAGGACGGCTATGCAGGAGCCCAAAAAGCCGGACAGTTTGTAGCCTATGTATATGGAAGTATTTATGGCCACCGCCCCCGGGGCCGACTGGGTCACGGCGATTATATCCAGAAATTCCTCTTCCTTTATCCATTTCTGCTTATCCACCATTTCCACCTTCATAAGGGGTATCATGGCAAACCCGCCGCCCAGGGTAAATGCGCCGATTTTAAAAAAAGCCCAAAACATGAGCAAAAGTTCCCCCG
>NZ_JBJYKD010000075.1:0-827 GCF_049310025.1 Thermorhabdus hydrogeniformans
AATTTTAAACATTTTCAGGAGCTTCTTGATAGGGTTGAAAACATCAAGTTAAGTTATTCTGCCCTTTATGGTATTCTCAGCGGCGCTGGTATCAAAAGCCCTAAAAAGAAAAGGCGCTTTAAACCTCATCGACGCCGCAAGAGAAAGCCTCAGATAGGCCTTTTAATTCAGATGGACGCTACCCCGTATGATTGGCTCGGTGACGGTAATAATTATACCCTCCACGGCGCTATAGATGATGCCACGGGTAATATCGTTGGCCTTTATATGACTAAAAATGAATGCCTTCAAGGATATTTTGAGACTTGCCGCTATATGATTTTAAATTTTGGTATACCTGTCAGTTTATATTGTGACAGACATGCTATTTTCCTGTCTACCAAGGCCGGCAAGCTCTCCATTGAGGAGCAATTGGAAGGTAAAGTTTGTAATGATACTCAGTTCCAAAGAGCCATGAAGGAGCTCGGTGTTACTATAATTCCCGCAAGATCACCTCAGGCTAAGGGGCGGATAGAGCGCCTTTGGAATACTCTGCAGTCTCGTCTGCCTGTGGAGTTTAAGATAGCAGGGATAAAAACTATCGGTGAGGCTAATGAATTTCTTAAAGGCTATATACATGAGTTCAACAGGATATTTCCCGTTGAGCCTCAAAATGCTGAGTCTGCTTTCCGCCCTCTTCCTGAAGGTGTTGACCTTGACTGTATCCTTTGCGTTAAGCAAAAAAGAAAGGCCGATAATGGCGGCGTGTTCTCTTTCTACGGTAAGCAGTTCAAGGTCATTCAAAAAGAAAACCAGCCTTCCATTCCGGCCCATACAACTGTTAATGT
>NZ_JBJYKD010000076.1:0-701 GCF_049310025.1 Thermorhabdus hydrogeniformans
TTGAACCACCCTGCACTGGAGTGCAGGGAATTATTTGCGACTGAAAGTCGCTATTCAGGCTAAAGCCAGCTTAAGAATTTGATTGAAAATCATGCTATAAACTTAAGTTTACTTAAATGCCCTCTTGCTTAAGCAAGCTAAAGTTATTGACTGAAACTCATTCTGTTATCTTAAAAATTTCTTCTATGTTTTCATTCCCTTGCCCTTCTATATACTGCTTTATCATTTCTTCTGTCACTGTCCCTACTGTTCTGCAAAAATATCCTACTGACCATAGATGTTGACCCCAGTATCTCCTTCGTAACTCTTTAAATTCTTCTTGCATTATCTTCGATGATCTTCCTTTCAAATATTGCATTATTTTGCATGGCGCAAGTGTGGGTGGACATGATATTAACATATGTACATGATCTTTTCCTATACCACCTCGAATAATCTTTATTCCCCGTGCTTCACATCCTTGTCTTAATAGTTCCCTTAATCTTTCAGCTATTTTTCCAGTCAATACTTTATATCTATATTTTGTTGTCCAAACCACATGATATTGTATATCATACACGGTATGACTTCCTTTTTTTAAATCTCCCATTCAGTATCACCCCTGGTATAGATTATATAGATGATACTGAAGTATCTGCAAGTCCTGAAAGGATCTACGGGCTGAAAGCCCGTGGGTTTAAACCAAGCGCTTATTAACTAAA
>NZ_JBJYKD010000077.1:0-698 GCF_049310025.1 Thermorhabdus hydrogeniformans
TTTTTCCGAAAAACTTTTAGTTTCAATAGTTTTAAGGTAGCAAGCATGTAAATTTAAGGTCTTAGTTTGACATTACAATCATACACTGGGAAGGGCAAAGTATGAATATCTGGAACGAACCTACGAATTGGGGAATCTGGAAAAGCCTGACGAACAAAAGATTCAAAATGTGGTAAGAATGCTAGAGAACAGTGGTATTGAGATAGTAGTAGGAGGATGATAGGTTTAATTACATTACTTTGGGAGGTCTTTGCTGTGAATGTATCGAGCATTAGAATAAGAAAATTACGGGAAGATGTGTTGTCGAGAGTGCCAGGTGTATGCATTGAAAGAGCAAGATTTTATACTGAGGTTTATAAAGAAAACGAAGCTATGCCTGTATATCTGAAAAGAGCAAAAGCCCTCGAAAGAACTTTGGAAAATATGAGCATATATATTCTTGACGGTGAACTTATTGTAGGGAATCAGGCATCTGCCCCCAGGACTGCTCCAATATTCCCGGAATATGCTGTGGAATGGATAGAAAAGGAACTTAAAGAAAAAGGAAATTTTGATAAGCGTGCCGGGGACATTTTTCATCTACCTGGAGAACACAGGGAGGAGCTGTTAGAAATTATAAAGTATGATTCTAGTGTAGAAACCCTACTTTTTTACTTCTTTTCCCGAACCTTGAAAATTTCATAAGGAATGTTTTGGAA
>NZ_JBJYKD010000078.1:0-620 GCF_049310025.1 Thermorhabdus hydrogeniformans
ACTTTGAATCTTTGGTATCATCCTTGTTTCCCTTTACAGCCTTCACCCATTTAGGGTTGGCAATGGTGATACGAATAGTATCTTCCAAAAGATTGTAGATAGGAACCCAATATTTCCCGGTAGATTCCATACACACATCATAGCAGTTGTTATCAATTAACCACTGCTTGAACTTGAGAATGGAATTGTTAAAAGTTGAAAACCTCTTTTTAGAGTAACGGGGAATTATCCCCTCTGAAGCAATGATTGTGGCGACGAGAAAGGTCTTATGCACATCGACGCCACAACAAATAGGATATACAACTTTCATGGTTCAACCTCCTTTGAAATTAGTAGTTGAGGAGGAAGACATTGACTGAACCATCACACAATTAACAAAGAGCTAAAGCAATGATTAGCTTGCGGTCTTATAGAACCACTTATTTGTGCTTGAAAGATGGTTCTTACACTGGTTAAAATACTGATTTAAGCCGCAAAGAGCAGTCTACGACTCACCTCACCGTGCTTTGTAGTGTATCTTCTCCTCAAGCTAATAATAACAGAGTGGTGAAAACCGCGCACCATTTTTTTCATTACTATTTGTGCCGCCAGCGGTAGCGGCGGAATGGAGGGTTAAAATG
>NZ_JBJYKD010000079.1:0-567 GCF_049310025.1 Thermorhabdus hydrogeniformans
CTGCAAAGGTTCGAAGGCGGAGAAATCTGCTGCAAATCGGCGGGAGCCGGTAAGCGTCTTGTATTTACGACAGCGTATACCGTAACGTCTTCTAATATTTCGAATAGTAAAAGGGGAAAGTTGAATATTGAAGGTATTTTTAATAAACGATGCCAGTCTTTTAGAGCCCAGGTTAGTTTCTTTTGCCAGAGTGACGACCAAATTTTCGATATGCTCTGGAGTTCTATTAGGCATGCGGAATATAGGGCCTCGTTTTTTGATACAGGCCGATATATCGCCATTAGAAAGCTTGAAACGCTCTTTTAATTTATACACCCATCTTGGAGTAACACCCAAGATTTTAGCGGTTTCTTTAACGGAATGAGACTCAAGCAAAGAGATAGTAACTTGAGCGATAGCCTGGGGATTACCGGAAGCTTTAAGTTTTTGGTATAATGTCATTGGGTGGGATCCCTCCTTAATGGGTTTTTGTTGTACCATATCCATAATACCTCAGGGATACCCACCCTTTGCAATGTCTTTTTAACTTTAATAAAGTAGTGTGAACGAAACTGTGGCTCATCTACA
>NZ_JBJYKD010000080.1:0-516 GCF_049310025.1 Thermorhabdus hydrogeniformans
GCTGTCTGTAGGAAATACGGAATATCAAAAACTACAATCGATTACTGGAGAAAAAAGCTTTTAAACCCTAACGATGGTAACGATGATGACGAAAAAGTAAATCTCAGAAAGGAAAATATCATGCTTCGTTCTATCATCGTTGATAAAGACCTCGAAATTGCTTATCTGAAAGAGCTTCTAAAAAAAACCAACCGTCTATAGCAGATAAAATCGATATAATAAAGCATTTATATTCTAAGGGCTATAATCTTGACTTTCTGCTCAAAATTTCTGATGTGCCAAAAAGCACATTTTTCTATGAACCCCGACAAGAAAGTCCGGATTCAAAGCGTGGATGCTCAAAGCCGGGTTATTCAAAAACTATTCGTGGTGAATATATATCCGATGAAATGATAAAGACCTTACTTTTTGATTTGGCTGAGGAATTCCCCTTCTTTGGGTATAAAAAACTTACATTTCTCTTAAGGTCAAAGTTTGGAATTATTATCAACAAGAAAAAGGGTTACAGGCTATGCA
>NZ_JBJYKD010000081.1:0-508 GCF_049310025.1 Thermorhabdus hydrogeniformans
GGGTTGACTTTCATGCTGCTTGTGGCAGCCTGGCTTAGAGCCTTCGGTGTAAAACATCAACTCTTCTTTCAAACAGATAACGGGGTGGAGTTCGGAGGCAGTGCCAGCTCACGCAAGAGAAGACTTATGCAAAAATTCATTTTCGATCATTGGAATGTATCTTTGCTTAATATCCCGGAAAGGAATAAGGAAACAAATTGCTTCGTTGAACGCTCTCATCGCACTGATGATGAGGAGTTTTATGCTTTAAACTTGAAGAAGGCAACTTCAAGAAGTTCGTTTCTGAATATGTCTCAAAACTGGATACTATATTTCAATTACAGTCGGCCGCATTTTGGCAAAAACATGAATGGAATGACTCCTGTTGAGGCGTTAAAGTTTTATCGCTGCTTTTATCATCCTGCAATTGGTTCTATGCCTGTAGTTGTTTTGGATCAGCTTTCTAATTACGCTTCCTTGCTTTTTGACATCTCTTCTTTGCCCTGGGATAACCTGCCCAGAAATAAAA
>NZ_JBJYKD010000082.1:0-501 GCF_049310025.1 Thermorhabdus hydrogeniformans
ACCCCCGGATCTTAGCTTGCTTGCAGCTCCCCGGGGCGTTTCGCCGCTCGCTGCGCCCTTCGTCGCCCTCTTACGCCTAGGCATCCTCCGTGTGCCCTTCTTCGCTTGACCTTAGCGAAATTGTTCTCTCATTTACCCGTTTTTCCACTTCACTGTGCAGTTTTCAAGGTGCAAAATTTTGGTGGGCTTAGGTGGACTCGAACCACCGACCTCACGCTTATCAGGCGTGCGCTCTCACCTGCTGAGCTATAAGCCCACTTACCTTTTTGTAAGTGTTGGTTGATTATTATGACTTACAACCTCTTACTTCTTACTTGGTTTATGGTGGAGATGAGGAGATTCGAACTCCTGACCCCCTGCGTGCAAGGCAGGTGCTCTCCCAGCTGAGCTACACCCCCACTTTTTTGAGAGAATGGTCTCTCAAAACCAAACAGTGCCACGCCCGGGTCAAGTTTCTCCTTAGAAAGGAGGTGATCCAGCCGCACCTTCCGATACGGCTAC
>NZ_JBJYKD010000083.1:0-495 GCF_049310025.1 Thermorhabdus hydrogeniformans
TTTTGACATCTCTTCTTTGCCCTGGGATAACCTGCCCAGAAATAAAAAGCTATTGAACGAAACTATGGCACATTACAAATTGTTATATATTTTTTTGTCCATTTCCTCTAATACATCAGTACAGATATCCCGTTTCAGTTCATTGAGTATTTTCTCTAGTTGTTCTACAAATACAGGAAAAGTATTTTCACCATCTAGAGTTTTTATGATTTTCTCTCCTGCTAGAAGGAATTTTTCATATACATGTTGAATTATGTTTATACAGACCTCACCTTCCCGTTGAGTTTTTTAACTCATCCTGTTCGGAGGATGGTGAGGTCTTTTTTCTACATACGGCACCCGTTTTCCTGCTTTTTGACCTATGAAAATTTTACACTATCTTTCCCGCTGTAGTTATTCCGTGTTAATGTCATCTTAAAATTGATTCCAGTGTAAAAACTCCCCCTTTTCCCCAATCCATATTTAACCAAATACGGCTTGAAAAATAAAAACTAA
>NZ_JBJYKD010000084.1:0-492 GCF_049310025.1 Thermorhabdus hydrogeniformans
AAGGTTCTATGAAATCTTTCAATATTTGGGTTTCTTTCAGGCGACCTTACTGGTATTCGCTCATGAAATATACCCTGTTTAGTGCAAAATTCCTGAAATTCTTTTGACTTAAACTGCGGCCCATTATCGGTTCTGATTGTTAAACTATCTGTTATATGCCTTGATGCAATGGCTTTTGTCACGGTTTTTACTACATCGTTCTTTGTTATCGAAAAACCAGCCTTATAGCCCACTATCTCTAACGTATATGTATCTATTATATCCAGGATAAAGATTATTCTGGGGAAAATAGTCACATACGTAATATCCATCTGCCAATGGGTATTCGGGGCCTCGACAGATACTTTTTTGAAAACTATGTCAGTATTGGAAGAAGTATAATGTCTAATAATCGGCAAAAGTAGTTCCATTTCTTTGCATAGCCTGTAACCCTTTTTCTTGTTGATAATAATTCCAAACTTTGACCTTAAGAGAAATGTAAGTTTTTTATAC
>NZ_JBJYKD010000085.1:0-482 GCF_049310025.1 Thermorhabdus hydrogeniformans
CCAGTCGTGATGGCTACCATCGATTTGGACCAACATCCCCATTTGCGGCTTACGGGAACGTCTGCGGTGCGGTTTTGGCGGCCGGTGTTTGCGAGAACTGGGGATACCGGCTGCCTTCAGGATACGGCGAACAGAAGAAGGGCAAAGACTTTACCCTCATGCTCGCAAAGAAGTTCGCTCAGGAACGTATAATTGCACCCCCTGTACTTAGTCTGTGCGAGCTGGACCACCTGCTGGCGAACATCATCCGGGATAGTGTGGGCAGGTTTTCGCCCACGATTTCCGTGTGCCAGTGAGGCAGGGCCCTGGGATTTTAATCTAGCCTTAAGCCGATACACTTGACGTTCACTCAGCCCCAACACTAAAGCAGCTTCCCTAATTGTCATCTTTCCATCCAAAACCTTTTGCAACACTAATACCCTTTTAAGTTCCGTCTGTGACAAGGTTACTCTCTCCCTACTCATACTGACATTTTTACAGAA
>NZ_JBJYKD010000086.1:0-417 GCF_049310025.1 Thermorhabdus hydrogeniformans
TGATTCTAGTGTAGAAACCCTACTTTTTTACTTCTTTTCCCGAACCTTGAAAATTTCATAAGGAATGTTTTGGAAAGAGATTTGTGTTTTAATATCGATTTTAGGTAAATCTACTTTCGATATTTTCTCACCTTTTCAGGGTTATTTACCATTTATTATCTTAAATCCGAGATCTCTTACCATCTACTGAGCTAAAATGGGTGGACGACTCCCTTGGTCTTGAGGTATAAGTTCTTTGGATTTCTCTATAATGTAATTTGCAAACCTCTTGAAGTTATGAGCTAATACTTTAAACCCCACAACAATGCTGCATTTTACAATACCCCTTACTTTGAGTTTATCAAGCTCATGCCCACGCTTTAATGCTGAGTTGGTTCCTTCAATGGCTGCCCTCATGCTGGTATTTTCTCTTTGATC
>NZ_JBJYKD010000087.1:0-412 GCF_049310025.1 Thermorhabdus hydrogeniformans
TTTAAGGTGACATTTTCATGCGATAATTAACCGCGTTTTGGCCTATTTTTAGGTGACATTTTTAAAAGATATTGACACTGTTTAATCCATTATCTGACAAATACACTCTTCAAAAAATACATTCCTCGGGGGTCAATAAATACGTAAAGAAACTAACTACCTCAAAATTTATACAGCTTATGGTCTATGCACAACTGAAACAACAACAAGGACTACGAGATATCAGTAATGCCCTAAATGACGATAAGTTCAGCGAAAATATTGGACTTGATTCCATCAGCGCATCCCAGATATCACGCAAGTTAAGAAGTACTGACCCAAAAATAACTCAAATGCTTTTAAAAAGTACAATCCAAGAAACAACTAAGGAAATGGGCTTTAAAGACCCAATACAAAGCATCGGTCGCATATA
>NZ_JBJYKD010000088.1:0-361 GCF_049310025.1 Thermorhabdus hydrogeniformans
GGGTGGGGTGAACACAACCCCGTCACGCGCCGACGACGGCGAGTACGGGCGTGACGGTATGCCGGAGGCGGCGGTGGCAGGACGTCGCCGCCGCCGTGCGGTGATGCGGGCATGCGAGCCACCCGGACGGCGTGGGCGTGCGCGGCAGCCGCCGGGACGTACCGAAGATCAGATCAGCGGCGGGCTGCGGGAATCCGCGCAGCGGAACGCGAACTGCTGCGGGCTGCGTATCGCCTCCGCCTCCGCGTCCGGCAGCGGAAGCGGCAGTTCCGGAGACCGGGCCACGTGCCGGGTCGGCAGGCAGGGCGCCGGTGGGTCCTCCCGGGGCGCGGCGTAGGCGAGGGGTACGCCGGTCGACTGG
>NZ_JBJYKD010000089.1:0-329 GCF_049310025.1 Thermorhabdus hydrogeniformans
CGCGTCGCCGCGGCGTTCCAGGTCAACGGCATCAGCCCGTTCGTGAAGTTCTCGCACTTCACGGCGAACCAGGCGATCCAGGAGGCGTTCGAGAGGGAGGAGAGGGTGCACATCATCGACCTGGCCATCCAGCATCCAACTCACATCACAGATGCTTCTCGTGGAGTGAGTACGGTGTGCCTGGTGAGCTCGTGCCTGGGGCTGTACGCGCCGCTCCCCAACCCGTCCCCGGCGGCGGCGCGTCTCCACGGGCGCGTCGCCGCGGCGTTCCAGGTCAACGGCATCAGCCCGTTCGTGAAGTTCTCGCACTTCACGGCGAACCAGGCGAT
>NZ_JBJYKD010000090.1:0-319 GCF_049310025.1 Thermorhabdus hydrogeniformans
TACGCTGTCGTAAATACAAGACGCTTACCGGCTCCCGCCGATTTGCAGCAGATTTCTCCGCCTTCGAACCTTTGCAGTTCTGGCAGATCGATGCAAAACATATCGCCGATCAATCGGCTTTGCCTCCCGAAGCATATGCCTCTATTTTTAAAAATAAGCTGCCTCTTTTTCAGTTCACCGCTATTGATATTAAAACAAGGTTGCGCTTTATTGCGTATGCCGATTCTCTCGATTTTAAAAATGGGTTGACTTTCATGCTGCTTGTGGCAGCCTGGCTTAGAGCCTTCGGTGTAAAACATCAACTCTTCTTTCAAACAGA
>NZ_JBJYKD010000091.1:0-317 GCF_049310025.1 Thermorhabdus hydrogeniformans
TCTTTCTACGGTAAGCAGTTCAAGGTCATTCAAAAAGAAAACCAGCCTTCCATTCCGGCCCATACAACTGTTAATGTCTTTATTAGTAGTATAACAGGTGTATGGGTGGAATACAACGGGAGAATTTATGAAACTGTGCCGTTTGTTAAGCCAAAAAAGTCTGCTGCCGGTGATAGCCCTAAAGAACCGAAATCGCCTTACAGGCCGCCTGATTCTCACTACTACAAATATGGCCAGAGTCTCTTTAAACCTGTTACTTTCGAGGAAAGTGATCGCGAGATTCTTGAAATGCTTCAAGAAATTTTCCTTGGTAAATA
>NZ_JBJYKD010000092.1:0-293 GCF_049310025.1 Thermorhabdus hydrogeniformans
GGATACCATAAATTCCACATTAAGTCAACTGTTTAATCCATTATCTGACAAATGCACTCTTCAAAAATTAAATTCCTCGGGGGTCGATAAATACGTAAAGAAACTAACTACCTTAAAATTTATACAGCTTATGGTCCATGCACAACTGGAACAACAACAAGGATTACGAGACATCAGTAATGCCCTAAATGACGATAAGTTCAGCGAAAATATTGAACTTGATTCCATCAGCGCATCCCAGATATCACGCAAGTTAAGAAGTACTGACCCAAAAATAACTCAAATGCTTTTAA
>NZ_JBJYKD010000093.1:0-291 GCF_049310025.1 Thermorhabdus hydrogeniformans
GACAAGACTGGAATAGAAATCAATATCCCGAGAGAAGTATCAGGAGGAGTACCAGATCCTCAAAGGAAAATAATAACTACAAAATATCTTTTAAAGCAAATGCTTCAAAGAAGCATCGAAAGCTATATCATGGAGGGCAAAGATTTTAGCGAAGAAGAAATTCTGGAAACAATAGAAGAAATAACCAGCTGGACTGAATTGGAAGAAATTTTATCAAGAGCAGAAGTGGTAAGAAGACTTTATGATATGGGAATTGAACCTGAAATGAGACTGTCTGGTGAAAGAGAAGGT
>NZ_JBJYKD010000094.1:0-289 GCF_049310025.1 Thermorhabdus hydrogeniformans
TACGCTGTCGTAAATACAAGACGCTTACCGGCTCCCGCCGATTTGCAGCAGATTTCTCCGCCTTCGAACCTTTGCAGCTCTGGCAGATCGATGCAAAACATATCGCCGATCAATCGGCTTTGCCTCCCGAAGCATATGCCTCTATTTTTGCTATTGATATTAAAACAAGGTTGCGCTTTATTGCGTATGCCGATTCCCTTGATTTCAAAAACGGGTTGACTTTCATGCTGCTTGTGGCAGCCTGGCTTAGAGCCTTCGGTGTAAAACATCAACTCTTCTTTCAAACAGA
>NZ_JBJYKD010000095.1:0-289 GCF_049310025.1 Thermorhabdus hydrogeniformans
GGTCTCGCCCCGCGGGGCCACCGAGTTGATCGTGGAGAGCCCCGAGCATGGCGACGCACCCGCCACGATGCGCGAGGAGCAGTGGGAGCAGGTGCTCTGGATGTACCGGGAACGGCTCCGCGACTTGAAGGGAGATAGCAATATTCGGGACATCCTGGTTACCCGGCGGCACCGCTCGCCAGGCTCTCGCATCACGCATCCCTACTCGCGCCTCACCGCGATCCCGATCATCTTCGACGACGTCCGCAGGAAGCTCCGGCAGTGCCGTGACTACTACCAGTACAAGCGG
>NZ_JBJYKD010000096.1:0-289 GCF_049310025.1 Thermorhabdus hydrogeniformans
TTCGTTTTGCCGCTCAGACTCAGTTAAATGACAAACTGACCACTTTACCTAAAGGTTTAGCCGATTTATTGCGTTGGGATTTAGCCTATAACCAGAAGTTGCTGGAAAGCGAATCTGCGGTGACTGCGTTATCGCGTTTAAATGCACAACAGCAAGAACAACTGGACAGATTGCGTAGGCAAAGCAAAGACTTACAAAAGAAAATTGATGCGCTGACGCAAATCGAAGCCAAATTAAATCAAACAGGAAATTAAGCATGAGCAATGGCGCCCGGTTATTGCTGGTGGAT
>NZ_JBJYKD010000097.1:0-289 GCF_049310025.1 Thermorhabdus hydrogeniformans
GTGATCGTCGACGGTCGCCGCGAGGTTGTAGAGCGGATAGCCGTCCGTGCGGACCAGCACGAAGTCTTGCTGCGCCGCGTTCGGCGTGCGGATCGCGCCGAAGACGCGATCGACGAAATCGGTGCTGCCCTCGCGCGGCGTCTTGAAGCGCACCACGAACGGCAGGTCCGGCTCGTCGCGCCGCTCGCGGCACGTGCCGGGGTACACGAAGGCGGCCTTCGGGTTCTTCGCCTTCAGCTCCTCGCGGGCGCGATCGAGCTCTTCCTTCGTGCAGTAGCAGCGGTACGCC
>NZ_JBJYKD010000098.1:0-286 GCF_049310025.1 Thermorhabdus hydrogeniformans
CACATGGGACAGCTCCACCGGAGTAAACCCGGATACCGGCGTGGCGGAGCTGAGACTGTTCAACAGCTCCTATCAAAATGTGAAGGGTGAAAACGGCGAGAAAGTCGTTGCCCCCGGTACGGAGGCAGCCAATATTGTCCGTCTGAAAAATGAAGCGGATAGATCCATTACCTACATAGCGGTGATGTACCGTATAAAAGAGGAGGATACCCTGCCGGTAGAGCCTGTTCTGGCAGACAGTGACTCTTTTGCAGATACGGAAATCTACCCACTTCCAGAGGGCGTT
>NZ_JBJYKD010000099.1:0-283 GCF_049310025.1 Thermorhabdus hydrogeniformans
GGGCTGATCTGCGTGGCGGTGGCCGGCATCTGGGGCGCCGTCACGGTCAACAAACGAATTTTCTTTGTGCAGACGGTGCCGGCCGCGACTGCGTTGGCGCTGGGGTGGTTCGCCTGAAGGCAATGGGTGCCGCGGCGGCGGCAATCCTTGTCTGCCCCGGCGCCGCGCACTAGCTTGAAAGGAGTCAGGAGCGCGTTCGACTGGATGCGCTCTCGCCGACCGGGACCTCGCACATGCCGCCTGCATACCGCCGAATGATCCGAATGCTGGGCAGGGCGTCACT
>NZ_JBJYKD010000100.1:0-281 GCF_049310025.1 Thermorhabdus hydrogeniformans
TCATCCGGATAGAGGTGGAACCACCTCTGGCCGCCCACGGCGGCATCGCGGCTGTCCCAGGCGATGCCCAGCGCCTGCAGCCGTCCATCGGGGAACTCCACCAGGTATTGCTGCAGCGGCTGCCAGCCGAAGGTCCAGGCGATGCGGAATTCCTGCACGCGGCCGTCGGCGCCATCGGTCTCGACGAAGTATCCGCCGTCGCGGGTGAAGAACCGCGAGCTGATGCCGGCATGCTCGAAGCGTGCACCGTCGAAGTCGCCCAGCACCCACTGCGAGGTGGC
>NZ_JBJYKD010000101.1:0-281 GCF_049310025.1 Thermorhabdus hydrogeniformans
GGCGTTGAACTCCAGGTTCCACAGCGAGTCCGGGCTATACTGGCGAGCGGGCGAATCCGCCAGGCCGCTGAAGTCCTGACCGATGACGCCGGCGGTGTTGAAACCGCCCGCGCGCCGGCCGTGGCTCAGCTGCGCCGACAGATTCACACGGTCGCTGGGCTGCCAGGCCAGGGCCAGCTTGGGCGTCAGGCCGGACGACGATCCTTGGCCATCGAAGTTGCGCATGCGCGTCCGCTGGCGCACCTGGGAGGTGGTGTCGTAGTCCAGGGTGTAATAGCGGG
>NZ_JBJYKD010000102.1:0-281 GCF_049310025.1 Thermorhabdus hydrogeniformans
TGGCATGAGGGATCTCTATCTTCAGGAGCTTTACAGGTTGGATGATCAGGAGCATAGATTGACAAACTACAATGACTGGGTGATCCAGGATAGAAAATTATCAACACCAATGGTACTATCATACAATAATGATGAGACCAACTTGACAGGCTGGGTTCTTAAGCCTGTGGATTTCGATAAAAACCTTAAATATCCAGCAATCCTGAACATACACGGTGGTCCCAAAACAGTCTTTGGAGGAGTTTTTCACCATGAGATGCAGCTATGGGCCAATCAGGGTT
>NZ_JBJYKD010000103.1:0-281 GCF_049310025.1 Thermorhabdus hydrogeniformans
TGACGCCATGCTGGCGATGAGCGTCGGCGTCGCGGTCGAGGTCGGGCGCTTGTTGGGGTGCTCGGCGGGGGTCCAGATAAGCTTGCGGTCGCGCTCGACGTAGAGGTCCTCGGGGCCGTCGGGCCAGGGACGGCGACACCAACCTCGCCGCCGTCATGGGCGACGCGATGGCCTGGTTCGAGCCGCAGGTCGGCGGCGTCTACCGGGCGATCGCCGGCACCCCGCTCGCGGACCTCGCCGTGTGGAAGAACGGCGACCCCCTCGCCGACTACAACGGCGAC
>NZ_JBJYKD010000104.1:0-280 GCF_049310025.1 Thermorhabdus hydrogeniformans
TCCGCGTGCTGATTGGGCGCGATGCTGATGGCAGGGCGGCGGGCCTTGGTCATGACGGGTGTTCGAACAGCTTAAGACGTAACGGTCGGGGGGATTTTACCCACGCTACGTCGCACCCCAAGGGCTGTTTTGTATGCCGCCCCAATCGCTATCGGCCGCTCGCTCGGGATTTTGGCGCGTCGAGCGCCGGCAAAGGCGGAGGGGCGGAGACCATCTGATTGATGGCTTCAACCGTTTGCAAGACTGCCTCCTGTGCCTTGTGCAGCTTGAATTGGAAGTA
>NZ_JBJYKD010000105.1:0-280 GCF_049310025.1 Thermorhabdus hydrogeniformans
CTTATCGGCACTAGGGCGTGCAACGTTCAAACTCAGTGACCAATTCAACGCGATTGCTGAATATGTATATGCAAAAAATGAAGTCACTACCTCAATCGCACCCGATGTCTATAGCCGATCTGTGACACTTCCCAAAGGAAGCCAATACTATCCAGGTGAAAGTATCACTCCTGCTGTTCCCGGTTTAAGTGGTGATCCTTTACAACTCTACCTACGCTCACAAGCAGGTAACCGTGTTTCTAAGACAACCAATGAATCACATCGTATTTTTGCAGGGATT
>NZ_JBJYKD010000106.1:0-280 GCF_049310025.1 Thermorhabdus hydrogeniformans
GAGCACCTTCGCATAGCGCGCCTTGATCTCGCGCTCGGCGTCGTTCTGCGGCTCCTCCGGATAGTCGGGGACCGGGAAACCCTGCTGCTGGAGCTCCTTGATCGCGGCCGTGAGCTGCGGCACCGAAGCGCTGATGTTCGGCAGCTTGATGATGTTCGCCTCGGGCGTCTGCGCGAGCTCGCCGAGCTCCGCGAGATCGTCGGGACGGCGCCGATCGGGCGGCAGGTGATCCGGAAAGTTCGCGAGGATGCGGCCGGCCAGGGAAATATCCCGCGTCTCG
>NZ_JBJYKD010000107.1:0-280 GCF_049310025.1 Thermorhabdus hydrogeniformans
TTTCCAACCACAATATCTTTCATATTCTCAACAATCGAAGAAACCAATTCCTCTTCATGTTCCCTTAGTACAACTAATCTGGAAATTGAAGTGCATCGCTGGCCTGTAAGAGAAAACGCTGCATCGGTTATCTCTCGTGCTGCGTGGGGGATATCCTTATAATCTGCAACAATTGCAGGGTTTTTCCCGCCCATTTCAAACTGCAGTTTAGTAAAATTATTGGAAGCCTTTCTGTTAATCTTCTTCCCTACATCAGTTGATCCAGTAAAGGTTATGCCTT
>NZ_JBJYKD010000108.1:0-279 GCF_049310025.1 Thermorhabdus hydrogeniformans
TGTTCCACATCTTCCACAATATAAAAGTCCTGAGTATAAATTGTTTTCTACATCTACCAACTTGAAACCATTATTGTATTTATCGCTTTCTTTTTTTCTTTTCTTTCTAATTTTTTGTACCTTTTCAAATAGTTCTTTATCAATAATTGGTTCATGATGGTTTTCTATTATAGTCCATTCTGACTCATCTTTTACTCTTGTTTTTTTAGATTTAAAACTTACTTTTTCAGTATGTCCCCCTACATAATCTCCAATATATCTTCTATCATCTAAAATTCG
>NZ_JBJYKD010000109.1:0-279 GCF_049310025.1 Thermorhabdus hydrogeniformans
CGCTATCGGGCATCAATCTGGTCTGCACCATCGTCAAGCTGCGCGCGCCGGGCATGACGATGATGAAGATGCCGGTGTTCACCTGGACCTCGCTCTGCACCAACGTCCTGATCGTCGCCTCCTTCCCGGTCTTGACCGCGGTGCTGGCGCTGCTGTCGCTCGACCGCTACGTCGGCACCAACTTCTTCACGAACGACTTCGGCGGCAACCCGATGATGTACGTGAACCTGATCTGGATATGGGGCCATCCGGAGGTCTACATCCTGGTGCTGCCGGCGT
>NZ_JBJYKD010000110.1:0-279 GCF_049310025.1 Thermorhabdus hydrogeniformans
TGTAGCTCTACCAAATGATGAAATGAAAGGCCGGATAATCGGTAGAGAAGGTAGAAATATTAGAACCCTTGAAACGCTTACCGGTATTGACCTGATTATCGACGACACACCAGAAGCCGTAGTACTTTCAGGGTTTGATCCAATTCGAAGAGAAGTTGCCAGGATTGCATTGGAAAAACTAATTGTTGACGGAAGAATCCATCCTGCAAGAATCGAAGAGATGGTTGAAAAGGCTCAAAAAGAAGTTGAAAATACCATTCGAGAAGCAGGAGAACAGGC
>NZ_JBJYKD010000111.1:0-279 GCF_049310025.1 Thermorhabdus hydrogeniformans
CTGCCATTGAGTACTGCCATTTCATGATCGACATACAGACGACCAAAAACCAGCATCAGTCCAATAAAAAAGCCTAGAGGAAGAATCAGCGTTAAAAATTCAGGCAAACGATAGCCAATAATGCTAAATAAAATACCTGCATCTAAGCGACCCTGCGCGGCTACACCAAAATACTTGATCAAACGACCGCCCATCATGATCAAGGTCAATAAGGCGATCACAACCAAGGATGTCGACACCACTTGTTTGACCAGATAACGCCGAATAATCAAATTAATT
>NZ_JBJYKD010000112.1:0-278 GCF_049310025.1 Thermorhabdus hydrogeniformans
CGGATCATCGATTGCGCCGGCGGCACCGGCGACATGGCCCGCCGCTACGCCGCCCTCGCCCGTCGGGCGCAGGAACGCCGCGGCGGGGCCGACGCCGAAGTGCTGGTCATCGACTACAACAGCGAGATGATCGCCGCGGGCCGGGAGAAGGGCTATCCGCCGGAGGTGATCTGGGCCGTGGGCGACGCCCAGCGGCTGCCGCTGCCCGACGGCTGCGCCGACGCCTATTCCATCGCCTTCGGAATCCGCAACGTCACCGACGTCCCCGCGGCGCTGCG
>NZ_JBJYKD010000113.1:0-278 GCF_049310025.1 Thermorhabdus hydrogeniformans
CGACCTGCTGCCTGGCACCTGGAGCCAACTCGCGCCGCAAGGCAGCGTCACCGCGGCGCGGGCACCGCGCCGATGGCGATGCCGGTATTGCAGTCGATGCGCAACGCCTGGCGCGCGGACAGGCCGTAGCGCGGCGTCGTTTCCGGCGTGTAGTCGCCCAGGCCGCCGGTGGAGCGCAGCAGGCGCAGGCGGGTGCCGTCGCGCGGATCCAGCAGCGGGCTGCGGCAGGCCGGCCCGGCCACCGGCGAGGTGGCGCCGGTAGCGGCGTCGAGGACCTG
>NZ_JBJYKD010000114.1:0-278 GCF_049310025.1 Thermorhabdus hydrogeniformans
AGTGCTCTATTCCCATTGAAAGGTCACACTGGTAGATGTAGTATGGTCTTACCCTTATTGTTGTTAGCTTTTGAACAAGATCCTTCATGATATGTGGGCAGTCGTTTATTCCTCTAAGAAGAACTGACTGGTTACCCAGTGGTATTCCTGCATCTGCTAGCTTTCTACATGCTTCTGTTGATTCAGGTGTTATTTCATTCGGATGGTTGAAGTGTGTGTTCAACCAGATTGGGTGATACTTTTTAAGCATGTTTACAAGGTCATCAGTGATTCTCTGT
>NZ_JBJYKD010000115.1:0-278 GCF_049310025.1 Thermorhabdus hydrogeniformans
GTGGCGCTGCTCGGCACCTGCGCCACGCTGATGGCGGTGGGTTACTCGATCAACATGCTGACCATGTTCGGCATGGTGCTGGCGGTCGGCATCCTGGTCGACGACGCCATCGTCGTGGTAGAGAACGTCGAGCGCATCATGGCCGAGGAAGGCCTGCCGCCGAAGGAAGCGACCCGGAAGGCGATGTCGCAGATCACCAGTGCCATCATCGGCATCACGCTGGTGCTGATGGCGGTGTTCGTGCCGATGGCGTTCTTCCCGGGCTCGGTCGGCATCAT
>NZ_JBJYKD010000116.1:0-278 GCF_049310025.1 Thermorhabdus hydrogeniformans
CTCCTATCTTAAGTGCTTCGTCAAGATCATGGGTAATAAAAAGGATTGTCTTCTTCATTGTCTGCTGCAATTCCAATAATTCATCCTGCATGTCTTTTCTTATTAGTGGATCCAAAGCGGAAAATGCTTCATCCATCAACAATACATCTGGATCATTGGCAAGTGCCCTAGCCAAACCTACCCTTTGCTGCATCCCTCCGGAAAGCTGATTGGGATACTGGTCTTCATATCCCTTTAATCCAACCATCTCTAAAGCTCTTCTAGCTCTTTCTTCGATT
>NZ_JBJYKD010000117.1:0-277 GCF_049310025.1 Thermorhabdus hydrogeniformans
AGGTATTATCCGCTCTGAGAATATGCCGGATAGCAGGAAATGAGGAAAGATGTATGCGGGGACAAATTTCCGCTCAGTAAAAATCCTGCATAACAACCGAAAAGATAAGAATGGACCCGCCCGGAATCACTGTAATATCGGCCTCATTTTTTACATCAGTATAGCCATAGCCCAATGCGGGCGGAATATACAACCGGATCTCACCTCCTTTGCCAATGAGCGGCAGGCCGATCTTACAGCCCTCGATCAATCCACCCAGGGTAAATACAACAGGATT
>NZ_JBJYKD010000118.1:0-277 GCF_049310025.1 Thermorhabdus hydrogeniformans
GGCGTTCCGGCGCGGTTCGTGTCCGGCCACTTCCTGCGCTCCGACGGCATGGTGAACCAGCAGGCCGGCCACGCCTGGGCCGAGGCCTTCGTGCCCGACCTCGGCTGGATCGGCTTCGACGCCGCCAACGGCATCTGCACCACCGACGCCCATGCCCGTGTCGCCATCGGTCTCGACTATCTCGGCGCCGCGCCGGTCCGCGGCACCCGTTATGGCGGCGGCAACGAAACGCTGACGGTCGCGGTCAAGGTCGACCAGGCCGGCCGCCCCGGGCAGT
>NZ_JBJYKD010000119.1:0-277 GCF_049310025.1 Thermorhabdus hydrogeniformans
GGTTCGCCGAAGGGTGCTGAGCGTATCGCCGCCCGCTGGGCCGATCATCGAAAAGTTCCGCAAATCGCCTTCAAACCCGACTGGACCAAACACGCCAAGGCAGCACCGTTCAAGCGCAACGATCGGATGCTCGACGTGCTGCCGATCGGCGTCATGGTCTTTCCCGGAACCGGTATCCAGGAGAACCTGGCCGACAAGGCACGGAAGCTCGGTATCCCCGTCTGGAAATTCGGTAACGGCGGTGCGTGAGCGCCGCCACCATTTCTTCAGCCGGACT
>NZ_JBJYKD010000120.1:0-276 GCF_049310025.1 Thermorhabdus hydrogeniformans
CGAAATCCGCGGCGACGAACGCATCCAGGCGCTGATCCCCACGGCACTGCCGGCGACCGAACAGGACTGGCACACCGAATATGAGGACGCGATCATTTCGGTGAAGGTAGGCAGGGATGTCGGCGAGGCCATCGACCACATCAACACCTACTCGTCGCACCACACCGAGGCGATCATCACCGAGGATGTGAAATCGGTGGAGCGGTTCTTTGCCGAGATCGACAGCGCCATCCTGCTCCACAACGCCTCGACCCAGTTCGCCGATGGCGGCGAGTT
>NZ_JBJYKD010000121.1:0-276 GCF_049310025.1 Thermorhabdus hydrogeniformans
CGGCCTCAGGTTCGCGCGAAATGCTCTCCTTTCCATGAAGTGTCTCGCGCAGCGCTTCGAAGCGCCCGAGGCTCGCGCCCTTCTGGCCGGCGCCGCAGCTCACTCGATGTTGCCGCTCGATTTGGCCGGGACAGCCGCCTTCGCGCTCATCTTGGCGGTCTCCGGACATGCGGTCGGTTGGCCTGTCGCCGAAGGGGGCTCGCATTCGATCGCGCGAGCGTTGCTCGCTCAGATCGATGGGTTCGGCGGCGAGGTCTGGCTCGACCACCGGGTGCG
>NZ_JBJYKD010000122.1:0-276 GCF_049310025.1 Thermorhabdus hydrogeniformans
ATTGGCGAGATCGCGCGAATCGGTGGAGTTGTCGCGGTTGTCGCCCATCATGAAAAAGTGACCGGGCGGGACCGTGTACAGCTCGGTCTTGTCCCAGAATCCGTTGTCGCCGTCGCGCTCGATCACCCGGTGGACCACGCCGTTGGGCAGGGTCTCCAGGTACTGGGGCACCTTGGTCGGCTGGCCGTAGGGGTCGGTGGTCTCGTAGTCGGCGATCCGCTCGCGCTTGACCGCCTTGCCGTTGATGTTGAGCACGCCGTCGATCATCTGGATCTT
>NZ_JBJYKD010000123.1:0-276 GCF_049310025.1 Thermorhabdus hydrogeniformans
CACGCTCCAGCAGGCGGCGCGCCTGCGCGCGCGCATCCATCCCGGTCTCGAAGAACCGGTAGGTGCCGCGGCCGTCGGCCTTGGCGCGGTACAGCGCGAGATCGGCCTTCTGCAGCAGCTCGTCGGGATCCTTGCCGTCCTCGGGCGCGAGCGAGATGCCGATGCTGACGCCGATCACGAGCTGGTGGCCTTCGATCTCGTAGGGCGCGGCGATCCGCTCGACCACGTAGCTTGCCAGCGACGACACCACGGACGGTTCGCAATTGCTGCAGAACT
>NZ_JBJYKD010000124.1:0-275 GCF_049310025.1 Thermorhabdus hydrogeniformans
GGCCCCGATACGGTGCAGGCCGGAAGTGAATTTAAACTGAACATAGGCCTGAAGAGCGTGGCGGACAGCGTATATTCAAACGTATACGCCGCAGACATAACGGTGGAATACGACGAAGACCTGTTTGAACTTACAACCTGCCAAGAGGCCGGCGACGACATCATAATAGCAGAAGTATATGAAGAAAAGCCCGGCAGCGTGAGAATACTGCTGGCCAGCACCCGGGCCATAATAGGCGATGATGCGGCACTGGTCGAGCTGAACTTCAAAGCAAA
>NZ_JBJYKD010000125.1:0-275 GCF_049310025.1 Thermorhabdus hydrogeniformans
TTCAACTGAATATTAATGGACGTATCTTGTATCTTCTTTATTATATCATTAATTCTATCGAAATCCAGGAAAGTTTGTTCTGATAACAATTTCTCTTTATCTCTGTTTATTACTAGCTCCATGTCTTCTGTTGCCTTGTAAACCAAAAGGTCTCTGAACCAAAGCATCATGATCTCCAAAAGCTCCTGAGCCCTGTCCTTTTCCTGAGTAAATCTCTCAACTGCTGAAAAAATCTTCCAGCTCTCACTTCTAATTATTGAGTCTACAAGCTCAAG
>NZ_JBJYKD010000126.1:0-275 GCF_049310025.1 Thermorhabdus hydrogeniformans
GGTCGCGCCATCGGTGATGATGGTGCCGCCGGCAAGATTGCGGGCCGTGGCCCGGCCGCCATCGCCACCCATGTCAGCGCCGCCGCCGATCGCGCCGATGCCGCCGGCCCGGCCACCATCGCCGCCGCTGCCGCCGATGCTCTGCGCCACGACGCCGTGCGCCCGCTCTCCCCAGGTGGTAATGCGGCCGGCATTGATGGCCTCGACGTTGCCGCCGTTGCCGCCCTGGCTCGCGCTGCCGGCGGTGCCGACGATGCCCCAGCCATTGCCACCCT
>NZ_JBJYKD010000127.1:0-275 GCF_049310025.1 Thermorhabdus hydrogeniformans
GCGCAGAGCTGCGGATCGATCAGGCCCAGGTCACGGCCGAGTCGCGAGCGCAGCCGGCCGAGGACGGTCGCCGCGAGCATCTCCTCGTCGGCGACCAACAACAAGAGGTCACCTGGCTTGGTGCCGGTTGCGGCCGCCAGGCCTGAAAGCTCGCTTTCGGACAGGAAGCGCGCGATCGGCGAGCGTGCGGCTAGCTTGCCGCCCTCTTCCTGAAGGCCGATCCATACTAGACCTTTTGCGCCCTGCTGCTGCGCGAAGGAGGTGAGATCGTCGAT
>NZ_JBJYKD010000128.1:0-274 GCF_049310025.1 Thermorhabdus hydrogeniformans
CGTAGACCGACGCCTCCCGGTCGGCCGCCACCTTGAACATGCGCAGGTGGCGGGGCTAGAGGCCCCGCTCGAGGAAGGCGGCGGCCAGGGTGGCGACAGCCAGCGCGTCGCCCTCGTAGACCTTCTCCCGGCCGATGGCGCGGCCCTCGATGAGCCCGAAGGACTCCAGGCGCTCCACCTCCCGCTCGGCGATCCCCGCGGCCGCGGCCAGCTCGGCGGTGGTCATGCTCACCGTGGTGGGGTCGTCGTCGAAGAGGGTGCCCTGGGCCACCGG
>NZ_JBJYKD010000129.1:0-274 GCF_049310025.1 Thermorhabdus hydrogeniformans
TTTTAATTGTTAGCTACTTTTTTCCAACAATACTACCGTTTCAACATGCGCTAATAAATTTTTCTTATACAATTTAACAAATTCAACGCCTACAGGGGTAAATACTTATTTCATCCCCCCATTTAAACTAAATCGTCAGGTTCTAGTCACTTATATTACACCAGATTATCTTTTCAATCCATTCTGAGTCCTTTTTTTGCTTTTGTTGCATAAAACTCTGGAAAATATTCTTGGAGGGTTCCATCGGAACGATAGTCTTCATAAAACCCATCAA
>NZ_JBJYKD010000130.1:0-274 GCF_049310025.1 Thermorhabdus hydrogeniformans
GACATTATTGAGGGCGACCGCAATTCCCCCCGCCCAGGCTGGTGGCGCCTTTTCCCAAATGGCTAATGACCGCTGGAAGAGCGCTTCTGCTTCGTCATACCGTCCTTCAAGCAGGAAGAGCGATCCCAGGTTGTTGACATCATTTGCCACTGACAGACTGTCAGGACCCGATATCTTCCCATCGATGACAACTGCCTCATGCAACAGAGCATCGGCGCCTCCGTAGTTTCCGTCATGCATAAAGATGAAACTAAGGTTGACCATCGCCGTAGTG
>NZ_JBJYKD010000131.1:0-274 GCF_049310025.1 Thermorhabdus hydrogeniformans
GTACGAATGGCTTGATTCCACGTTCCGCAAGGTTATTATCGCAGCTTAGCCTGCCATCTTTTAGGAATACCACAAGGCTATCCCACTGTTTTAGGGAGTAGTTTATGGCTTCTCCAAGTTTGCTCTTTGGCAGGGTCTTCTTGCTCTCATCTTCAAGCCACCTTCTGTAGCCATCCAGTATTGGCTTAGTGTTCTCAAGGCGTTTTTCATATCTCTCTTCTGGAGCCAGATCCCTGTACTCATCCTCCAGCTTGTAGATTTCCTTGAAGAATTT
>NZ_JBJYKD010000132.1:0-274 GCF_049310025.1 Thermorhabdus hydrogeniformans
GACCGGCTCGATCGTCTGATCGTTGGCGTTCGAGCCTGGCTTGCCTTCCATGATCATGTCGCGGCTGAATTCGCTGGCCAGAATGACGAGCGTCCGGTCGAGCAGGCCGCGGGCTTCGAGGTCGAGAATGAGCTGAGCGATCGGCCGATCGATCTCCTGCTTCATGCGCCGCAGCGTGGTGTGACCGTTGGCGTGCGTGTCCCAGTTGAGGAACGGCACGTATTCGGTCGTCACCTCGATGAAGCGCGCCCCCGCTTCGACCAGGCGGCGGGCG
>NZ_JBJYKD010000133.1:0-274 GCF_049310025.1 Thermorhabdus hydrogeniformans
TTGAATCGGGAGTTTGAGGGAGGTGACGGCACCGATGCAAGCGCAGTGAAGGCGAGGCGAGATGCCATTTACAAGCTCATAGTCCATCCACTAAAGACACTTCTCCAAAAGTTGGGATGGGTGGATGGTTCGGGCAGGATTATCGACAACGACTATGTGGAAGCAAGCCCCAACGCAGAGACAGAAGAGAGTCAGGCTCTAAGTGAGGAGCCTACAATCCACCTCCTTGGTGCAAACTCTGAGCCAACTGGGTGTGCGAGGTATGGATGATATG
>NZ_JBJYKD010000134.1:0-273 GCF_049310025.1 Thermorhabdus hydrogeniformans
TGCGGGGCCAAAAAGGTGCAGCAGTCATGCTTTAGGGCGACGATCCATCACATGGCATGCCTTTCCCTCAGACCGCTTGATCGAATGCAGCGGCTGCAAAACGATACGCGAGCTGATCCCGATATACGTCTTGATGTGCCTGCTCAGTTCGCTGGAGACGGCTTTCTGTTGTTCATCATTGAGGTGCTGATGCTCAGCCTTCAGCTCCACATGCACATCCACACTGTCCAGGTTGCCATTACGATACAGATGTATCTCATAACACTCTGAAAG
>NZ_JBJYKD010000135.1:0-273 GCF_049310025.1 Thermorhabdus hydrogeniformans
GTATTTTTTTGCCTTTTCGCACTGGGCAACTAGCTACCATCTGCCACCGTTAACTCGCCGTACAACGGATGCAGGAGTTGAGATTTAAGCCCCAGGTACTTGTATGTGAATGGCCGCAATCGGCCCAGAGTGTGTAAAAACGCACGGATGCACTGCCGGCGCGCAGAGCCGACGGTTGTTAGCTGAGTAGCTCACACATGTCCTGCGGATCATCACTAGGTCTTGGGGGCCCCAGCGCCGCTTTTACCTTGCTGCGTGGCCAAAATATGGGTC
>NZ_JBJYKD010000136.1:0-273 GCF_049310025.1 Thermorhabdus hydrogeniformans
CGCGGTGGCGGCCGACGAGAAGCGCAAGAACTTCACGCCCTGCCTGTGGACGGCCGATGCCCGCATCACCCAGGTGCTCTTCCCCGGTGCCCATGCCGACGTGGGCGGCGGCTATCCGAACACGGCCGAGGAGTCCGGCCTGTCGGACGCCGCCCTGGCCTGGATGCAGGCCGGCGTCGCGGCCCAGGGCCTGCGCTTCGTCGACCCGCTGCCCACGCTGCCGCGGCCCCAGCCCGACGCCTGGGCCCACGCCCCCTGGCAGCATCTGCCGTG
>NZ_JBJYKD010000137.1:0-272 GCF_049310025.1 Thermorhabdus hydrogeniformans
GCTAGATAAGGCCGAGTCGGATAGGTATGTCTCACATTTCCTGATCGAATAGTGTTACCGGGCGCGGGGATGCCGGTGACATGGGGCAAACCATGATCTCCCTCAACCGGGCGGCCCGCATCACCGTACTCGTCCTCCTGGTCATCCCGATCATCGTTGTCCTCACCGCTCCGCCTGCGGTGGCCGAATCCCGCAAGCGACCGCAGGCCGAGGCGGCGGCCGCGGCCCGGCGCATGCTGGCCCAACTCAAGGTCGCCAGGCCACTGTCCATC
>NZ_JBJYKD010000138.1:0-272 GCF_049310025.1 Thermorhabdus hydrogeniformans
GCGGCCGCAGGAGCGGCGCAGGCGACGAAAAGGCCGGCGACCAGGCCGGCCACGATGTTTTTCTTGAAAGCCATTTCGACCTCGGGAATGGTAAAAATTTCTATCAAGCTATCAGAAATGCACCCGGCCGAGAAGGGCCGGGCGGCGGCAAACGCTGGCCTGTTGCGCGGCGTTCACAACCGGCACCGCGGCAGATCAGCGTGCCGTCCGCAGCCCGACCATTGCGCTCAAGCGGCGGTCACGGCGTCGGCCGGCTGCTTGGTCAACAGCGC
>NZ_JBJYKD010000139.1:0-272 GCF_049310025.1 Thermorhabdus hydrogeniformans
CTGTCTCTATAACTCCTGATTCATGTGCCACAATCTGCTGTGTTCTCAATGCAATTCTGACTGAGTCCTCTGTTGGAAGTGCAAGTGCCTCATCCCTTGAGTTTGTATGTAGTGACTGTGTTCCACCAAGTACCGCTGCCAATGTTTGTATTGCAACTCTTACAATGTTGTTGTCAGACTGTTGTGCAGTTAGTGTTGATCCTGCAGTCTGAGTGTGGAACTTAAGTTGGAGTGACTTTTCTTTTTTTGCTCCAAATCTCTCTTTCATGATT
>NZ_JBJYKD010000140.1:0-272 GCF_049310025.1 Thermorhabdus hydrogeniformans
CATCTCAAATATGCGCGGAACCGCAGAAATTCAGGCCTCTCAGGGCGTTGACGCATGGTTAGGCTATGGCGTCTATTTACCTGCAATTGAACGTATTTTTGCACTGCACCAAGGGGAAACGGAAGCTGAGTTTTATGACCGTACTCAATATCCAGCCGATGTTGTCAATGCTTATACCCTTTCGAATCATGAGATTGCCACGCTCATTGCTGCAGATAAATACAATCGTATTCATCAGCACAGCGTAGCAGTGAATACCTCATTATGGCCTT
>NZ_JBJYKD010000141.1:0-272 GCF_049310025.1 Thermorhabdus hydrogeniformans
CATGGATTACGCCCGCTTCATCACCGACGAATTCGACGCCGACATCGTCTACGGACCGCCCCGCGGGGAAGGTCTGCTGCGCATGCCGCTGGGCCCGGAAACGGTGACGCCGCTCTGCGATCCCGCGCGGGCGGCCCGGATCCGCGAGCCGGCCGACCTCCTGGCTCAGACCCTGATCCAAAGCGACAACAAGCAGGTGCGCTGGACGCACTGGTTCGAGCGGAATCAGCTTGCCGCGCAGCCGAACGCGGGCATCCGCTTCGATCGGAGCT
>NZ_JBJYKD010000142.1:0-272 GCF_049310025.1 Thermorhabdus hydrogeniformans
CCGCAACCAGTGCGAGGAGGGAGACGCGCATCGGAGTGCCCTGTGGGGAAGACTTCCGTTCACGGTATCGGAGGCTTGAGCGTGTCGCAATGGCGTGACGGTGCCGACCGGTTCTGCGAAATGAAAAACCCAGGGACATCGTCCCTGGGCCGTGGTTTTTTCGTTACGGAGATGACGCTCAGTCGCGGGGCTGCGGGCGGTTGCCGCCGAAGCGACCGCCAGCGCCACCGCCACCGCCGAAGCCGCCACGGGGCAGAACGGAGATGTCGAAC
>NZ_JBJYKD010000143.1:0-271 GCF_049310025.1 Thermorhabdus hydrogeniformans
CTTAGCCAGCCAGAGTCCGCGATCTGAGTTATTAGGATGAGCGTGAGACCTCAAGGACCGCAGGTGTGCGGTACCGGTCCGGCGCGGCCTGCAGCTGGGCTATTCAGCAAGCAAGGCTTGAAGACGTCTGACGGGATTTGGCCCTAGACCGTATCAGCCAGTCCTTGGACGTAGCGTTTTCAGAGGGACCTTCGGAGAGCGACAGTTTGCCGAATGCTGAGGAGATGAAGCTATACAGCGCCTGGACCACTCAGAATGAAAGCTTGAGGCT
>NZ_JBJYKD010000144.1:0-271 GCF_049310025.1 Thermorhabdus hydrogeniformans
GATTACGGTCTGCCGGTCATTATAGAGCGCGATCCGCCGATGCCCATCCAGCCACCAGACCGAGGCGGCATTGGAGCCGATGGCAAGCCGCACGTCGCGCAGCTCCCGGTCCGCTTCGACCACGGTGGCCACCCAGAACAGCACGTTGCTGGTGGGTTTCGAACGCGACCAGGCGAAGTGGTAGAGGTTCAGGTTGTAGTTCAGCGTCTCCAGCGCATGCCAGGTGCAGGGCTGTCCGCCCAGCACCACCTGCTGGCCGTCGCGGGGCAGG
>NZ_JBJYKD010000145.1:0-271 GCF_049310025.1 Thermorhabdus hydrogeniformans
GAACCTTCCAACAACTATTCCAAATTTCAAGCCTTCTCCAATAAGATTTCCCTCATAGATTTTCATTTACTTGTCCTCCTTGAATTTTAATATGTGACCCATCTTGTCTTTCTTTGTTTTAAGATAGTACTTGTTTCTTTCATTGTGATTCATCTCAATTTCCACCCTGTCCACTATCTCAATGCCATAACCTGAAAGTCCCCGTATTTTTTTTGGATTATTAGTCAGAAGCTTAACTTTTTTTATACCAAGGTCTGCAAGTATCTGTGCT
>NZ_JBJYKD010000146.1:0-271 GCF_049310025.1 Thermorhabdus hydrogeniformans
CGGGCCAGCCATGACCGGATATTCGAGTAATCCGACAGATCCACATTCCCCTCGGGGGCATGCGATGTGTAGCTGTACAGCGCGATGTCCGCGATCGTCGGTCCTTTCGCGGCGATCCAATCCCGCCCAGCTAACGCCTGCTCAACAAGCCGCAGCACCTTGTGCGCTTTGGCGATCGTGTCCTCCGGGTCGAACGATGCCTTGAACACGGTGATCAAACGCGCCGCACAAGGCCCGTTCGCAATCTCGTTGGCCGCAACAGAAAGCCATT
>NZ_JBJYKD010000147.1:0-270 GCF_049310025.1 Thermorhabdus hydrogeniformans
TTTCTTTATTTCTTTTCCCCCTTGTCCATGAACCGCACTCTCTCCAAAACTGGCTCAGGTTTAAGATGTCATATTTCGTTCAGGAAAGAGGAGCTCTTTCCTCTTCCTCGCTCTCTTCCTCCTGCATAAGAGGTGCTTGACTTTCCAGAAACGAAAGAGGCCACTCGATTTCCTCTTTCTTAATAGTCAGTGTGCTGAGTTGTTTTGCTAGTGATACAAATTTCCACTCTCTGAATCTCGAATGTGAGTTAAAAGTACTTTTAAAAGAAG
>NZ_JBJYKD010000148.1:0-270 GCF_049310025.1 Thermorhabdus hydrogeniformans
CGTCCAGCCCGTCCACCACCGCGGGTCGCGCCCCGAGCGCGGCGAGCTCTCCCGCCTTGTCCGCGCTGCGGGTCGTCGCGGTCACCTCGTGCCCCCGCGCGAGCAGCTGCGGCACCAGCCGCCTGCCCAGCGCACCCGTTCCTCCTGCCACGAAGACGCGCATCCGTCCCTCCTCGTCCCTCGTCCCGTCGCCACCTCGGACGAGGAAGCGGGGGAGCCGGTGACAGTGGCGCGCGTCGCACCCTCAGGCCGCGTGCGTGGCCTGAGGGT
>NZ_JBJYKD010000149.1:0-270 GCF_049310025.1 Thermorhabdus hydrogeniformans
TGCTGCCGGTGTCGTGGATTTTGCAACTGTGCCCGACAGACTAGTCTTTTTTGTTCGTGATCTTGGGGAGCATCCTGCAGACTACATTTTCTATTCTTATATTACCGGCTTTACGGGTGGAGCAGCTCCTCTTGCACTAAAGCTGGATGAGTTTGATGTCGATGGCCTGAGCTTTGCCTCAGTAACAGCAGTGAGCGGTACTACGACCCTATCTGTGCTCCCAGATATTGCAACAAGGCTGCTTATTGGTCGGCTCGTTGCAGCGGAGAC
>NZ_JBJYKD010000150.1:0-270 GCF_049310025.1 Thermorhabdus hydrogeniformans
TTCTTCCGCATCGTGATCGTGCCGATCCCGAGCGTACCGGTGTTCCGCATCGCTTCGCGGAGCAGCGCGTACGCCTTCTCCCCGCCCGCCTGCGGCACGAGGTAGTACGGCTTTTCGAAATAGCGAGGATCGACCTGATCCTCCGAGGTGAAATCCTGGATCTCGAACACCTTGGAAGTGGCGAGGGCGGCGGACTCGAAATCCTCCTCGGTGAGGACCACGAAGCGGTCCTTCTCGTACTCGTACCCCTTGACGATCTCCTCCCAGGGG
>NZ_JBJYKD010000151.1:0-270 GCF_049310025.1 Thermorhabdus hydrogeniformans
GCAGCACTTGCGGGTGTTGCGCAACAGCGGCTTTGCCGTCGCCCGCGCCGAAGGCCAGCGCCGCATTTATTCGGTGGAAACACGCGCCTTGCGCGAGGTGGATGAATGGCTCGACCGCTTCCGCGCCTTCTGGGAACCGAAATTGAGCGCGCTTGAGACCGAAATCGCCCGGGGTAAAAGAAAGTGGAAGAAACGGCGCTAACGCACAAGAATGGATTACCGCGGCCCTAAAGGGCCTCGCAATGACGGAAGGTGTGTTTCCACGTCATC
>NZ_JBJYKD010000152.1:0-270 GCF_049310025.1 Thermorhabdus hydrogeniformans
CCTCGGCGACCACCTGCCCGAAGCCGCTCGGTGCCTTCGCGGCGCACGGCTTCCTCAACGGCACCGGCGCGCCCGGCGGCTGCACCGAGGATATCGTGCACCGCTTCTACAGCGAGCAGTACCAGCTCAACGGCGGCCGGCAGAACCGCTACGTGACCGGCAGCGACGCCTCGGGCCTGGTGATGGGCTATTACGACACCAAGAAGCTGCCGATCTACACCTATCTGCACAGCCACGGCGCGCCGAACTACGTCATCGCCGACAGCTTCT
>NZ_JBJYKD010000153.1:0-269 GCF_049310025.1 Thermorhabdus hydrogeniformans
GCACAGATGGACGGAGCAATATTGGTAGTAAGTGCAGCAGACGGTCCAATGCCACAGACAAGAGAGCACATTCTTCTTTCAAGGCAGGTAGGAGTACCTAAGATAGTAGTATTCCTGAATAAGGAAGACATGGTAGATGACCCAGAACTGATCGAGCTTGTAGAGATGGAAGTAAGAGAGCTTCTTAGCGAATACGAATTCGACGGAGACAACGCTCCAATAGTAGTGGGATCAGCACTTAAGGCCCTAGAAGATCCAGACGGAGAATG
>NZ_JBJYKD010000154.1:0-269 GCF_049310025.1 Thermorhabdus hydrogeniformans
GATCGACTTCCTGCGGACTCAGCCGGCGGGCGTCGTCACGGCTCAGGGCGTCGATGTTGGACAAGGTCATCCCGCCCAGGAGGGCGCGGATCTCGATGACCATGCGACCGTTGGCGGTGTACGTGGACGGGCGAATCTCCGCGATGGCGAAATCGCCCTCGTACTTGCCTTCGGCGTACTGGTCGAGTTCGGCGTTCTTCACGACGAACTCGCCGATGGAGGTCGCAAGGCGCCCGACGTTGAAGTCGCCGTTGCGGCCGTGGATGGTC
>NZ_JBJYKD010000155.1:0-268 GCF_049310025.1 Thermorhabdus hydrogeniformans
GTGCTGTCAACAATATCTTTAACAAACTTCAACTCTTTAATTTCACCAACTAATGGAATCATTATTTCAGGTACGATATCATAACCTTTTTCATTCTTAACTTCTATAGCAGCTTCTATTACCGCTCTAGTTTGCATTTCTGCTATTTCTGGATAAGTTACAGCCAATCTGCATCCTCTATGACCAAGCATTGGATTGAATTCGTGTAATCCTTCTACAGTAGCCTTTAATTCTTCAAAATCTAATGACATCTGTCCTGCAAGCTCTC
>NZ_JBJYKD010000156.1:0-268 GCF_049310025.1 Thermorhabdus hydrogeniformans
CGCGCCACCGAACTCGCCATCACCACCGGCGCGGACTGGCTGGAGCTGCACTGCGCCCACGGCTATCTGTTGTCGAGCTTCCTCTCGCCGCTCACCAACCGCCGCACCGACGAATATGGCGGCGACCACGCGGCGCGCGCAAAGTTCCCGCTCGAAGTGTTCCGCGCCATCCGTGCGGTCTGGCCGGAGGACAAGCCGATGTCGGTACGCCTCTCCTGCAACGACTGGTTCGAGGGCGGCAACACGCCGGAAGACGCGGCGATCTTTG
>NZ_JBJYKD010000157.1:0-268 GCF_049310025.1 Thermorhabdus hydrogeniformans
GATTTTTGGAAAAAAATGTTGATAAACCGTGGAATATTGTTGAAATCCCCCTATTTTTGCGTCCCGATTGATGATAAACGAGGCCTTTTGCGAAAGCAAAACCTGCCTTCAGACATCAAACCAGGATGGTGCGGTAGCTCAGTTGGTAGAGCAAAGGACTGAAAATCCTTGTGTCGCCGGTTCGATTCCGGCCCACACCACAAAAAGCAGTTACGGAGTCAAATCTGTAGCTGCTTTTTCTTTTTCTCCCAGGACCATTTTTTGTTTC
>NZ_JBJYKD010000158.1:0-268 GCF_049310025.1 Thermorhabdus hydrogeniformans
ATTTTTTTTAGTATATCCTCTAATTTATCCTTAATAAGGTCATATTTGCAACCTATTGTTTTATACTTATTTATAACTTCTTTAATCCATGATTCCAATTGACTTTCAAGTAATATATTCCTATTAAATCCTTTAATTAATGTTGCAGCTTCTTTATTAAAATCTTTTGCAACTACAAAATAATATGTAAAATTATTTATATCACTAATTAATTCACTATTTCCATTCAAATAAAAAAGAATAAATTTTATTATTTCTCGTGCAACTT
>NZ_JBJYKD010000159.1:0-268 GCF_049310025.1 Thermorhabdus hydrogeniformans
GCCGCATAGTCAATGGTCTTTACATCGCGCTGCACAGCCTTCAGTTCTTTTATGCCCATGCTGGGCCTGCGCAGGAATTCCCACCATTTGTATTCACCGCCTTCATCCATCCAGGGCCACCGGCCTATATACAGTACATCGCTGCCCAGCCCGGAAATTTCCTTGCGGATATTATTCTTCATGCTGTCCAGCACTGTGAATACGGCTATGATACAAAAAATACCAATGGTAACGCCCAAGAGCGACAGGAAGGTGCGCAGCTTATTGG
>NZ_JBJYKD010000160.1:0-268 GCF_049310025.1 Thermorhabdus hydrogeniformans
AATATGTTAGGAGATGGCCTAAGAGATGCACTAGATCCAAAACTTAAGAATTATGGAGGAGGTAGCTAGAATGTCGGATAACTTATTAAAAATAAACAGTCTTAAAACATATTTTTATACTGATGAAGGAGTTGTCCGTGCAATCGATGATGTAAGTTTTTCTCTTAAGAAAGGTGAAACTTTAGGAATTGTTGGGGAGTCAGGTAGTGGGAAAAGCCAAACTGCATTATCCATAATGAGATTGCTGGAGAACCCAGGAAAAGTAGTT
>NZ_JBJYKD010000161.1:0-268 GCF_049310025.1 Thermorhabdus hydrogeniformans
GGCAGAGTTTCTGCTCAGTGCGACTTTTAGGTTCACGTTGTTCGAGGTACCATCCTTGAAGCTCGATACAAAGAGAGGATAGTTCTGAAGTGTGTACTGGGTATAGTTCAAAGAATACACCAGCGTGAAAAAGTCGTCGGGCCATTTTAGCTGTTTACCGAGCGCGATGGAAGCGCCGAAGTTCTTGAGCTTGTTGGTATCGCTGAAAAAGTATCTTCCATCCAGACCAATACCGCCGGTTCTGAACACGCTCTTATAAAGGCTCAGG
>NZ_JBJYKD010000162.1:0-267 GCF_049310025.1 Thermorhabdus hydrogeniformans
GTGTTACTCCTGAGTTGTCAAAATTAGGAAAAATCATAATAATAGGTACAATGTATGCAGGAAGGGTTGGGCCACTTACAATGGCTTATGCAATAGGCTATAATAAAAAGCATAAGAGATACAGATATTCAGAAGGACATATATCAGTTGGATAGGAGGAAATCAGATGAAGTCTTTTGCAATAATTGGATGCGGTAGATTTGGTTCTGCAGTGGCAAAGACCCTGTATGAACTTGGGAATGAAGTATTGGCAATAGATGGGAATAT
>NZ_JBJYKD010000163.1:0-267 GCF_049310025.1 Thermorhabdus hydrogeniformans
TGAAGTCTGGGCGGAAGCACTCGAACAGGCACGGCCGATCATCGACGACGCGCTGGCCGGTCGCACGCAGCGCTTCGTCGATCTGCCCTGGAAGCTGGGAACGGATCGTGGCGAGGCCCTGACCTATTGGACTTTCTCCTACTCCCGTGTCCTCGACGCGGCGGGGGAAGTGGCCGGCCTGTTCATCTTCACCAATGAGACCACGTCGCGCGTGCTGGCCGATGCCGCGTTGCGTGACAGCCAGGAACAGCTATCCGCCGCTTTAGA
>NZ_JBJYKD010000164.1:0-267 GCF_049310025.1 Thermorhabdus hydrogeniformans
TTGAACAATTAAAAACAGCATCACATTGGAAAGAATATTGTGAACTTAATGAGAAAATACAACGGTTGAAAAATCCAACAATGAAAGAAAGTAAAAAACAAATGCCACTCAAATATAAAACATAGTAATAATTTTATCAAATCAGCTAACAAAAAATAGTGATTCTGTTCTTCGAAAGCTTAAAGAACAAGAAGAAATTCAAAGAGATTTGCTTTGTAGAGCTTTTGAAAACAAGATAGAATAAGTGTTAAAAGTGTAAATCAAGAT
>NZ_JBJYKD010000165.1:0-267 GCF_049310025.1 Thermorhabdus hydrogeniformans
CCAGCGCGCCATCGGCACGATGTGGAACGTGCTCCACGGGGGCGTCCCGGCCGGTGACTGGAGCACCCCGCCCGGGGTGACCGCGGCCCGCGCCTACGACCTCGTGCGGTGGAACGACGCCGCCGACCGCCGGCACGGCGACGTGCTCGCACTCGTCGACGCCTCCCGGTCCTCCATCAGCAGGACCGCGGCATCGGTGCGGTCGGAGCTCGCCGCCGTCTGACCGCGGGTCACCGCGGTCGGCTCAGCACCTTCGCGACGTCCGTG
>NZ_JBJYKD010000166.1:0-267 GCF_049310025.1 Thermorhabdus hydrogeniformans
TGGCTTCCACGCGCAGGAACAGGTTCTTTTTGATCTTCGCCTCGATATCTTCCCCTGGCCGCAGTTCCGATTCCGATTCGGTATCCACCAGTCCTATGCGGCCCGGAGGTCCGCCGCCCGGCTGGGTCACGGTGACTTTCACCGGATTTGATTTTACCAGTTTACCATTTATATAAGCGCTGGCGCCGGGAAGGGTAAATACACCCGGGCGACGTGGCGAGAGAATCACGATCTTGCCGTAGGTATCTACGGGTTGAGTTGACTGCT
>NZ_JBJYKD010000167.1:0-267 GCF_049310025.1 Thermorhabdus hydrogeniformans
CATCTGCGCCGCGACCAGGTCAACCTGGAACCGGTGCGCCGTTTCCTCAGCGGCGCGATGCTGCCGATCCTCGGCGGCGACCCACGCAGCGTCGACGGCCTCAAGGTGTTCAGCGCCGCGCCGCTGCGGGTCAACGGCCAGCAGGCCGGCTACCTGTATGTGGTGCTGCTGGGCGAAGCCCATGATGTGTTCGACGCCCGGGATGCCACCGGCATGGCACTGAACATCGCCCTGTGGTCCATCGCCCTGGTGGCATTGTTGTGCTTG
>NZ_JBJYKD010000168.1:0-267 GCF_049310025.1 Thermorhabdus hydrogeniformans
AGAAGGCATCGAGCTTTTCCTTCATCGCTTCCGCGTCGAGCTCCCGCTCCAGCGCCGCAACCCGAATCCGGCTTGCCGCGATGGCCGATTTCAGCCCTGAGCTGGTGTCGGCGGTGCTGGCGGTCTCGACATACTGAGTGATCTTTCCGGTTGTTCGCGCCTGGAGAATGAAGCTGTCCTGTTGAACGCGGAGGATCTCGTTCTCCCTCATTCGCGCCGCAATCTGCTGCTGGTTTTCCCGCAGACGCTCCTCGATGTCGGCCTCTT
>NZ_JBJYKD010000169.1:0-266 GCF_049310025.1 Thermorhabdus hydrogeniformans
GGTGGCGATGATCTTGGGGTACCGTAACCGATTCCACGTGCAGTCTGACATCAACGGAGCCATGGCAGACATGACCGTATGGGCCGTAGCTATGGGGGCCGGCTTCGTGCTCTCGGCAGGCTTCATGCCCGTGTTGGTGCATCGGCTAGGAATGCGTCGTGCCCTTATGGCCCTCCTCACCGCGACCGCAGTCATCCAGGCTTTCCCAGGCGCCACCCCGAACCGTTGGGGTCTGCTCGTGGCTGGCTTTTTCGTCGGGCTATTCG
>NZ_JBJYKD010000170.1:0-266 GCF_049310025.1 Thermorhabdus hydrogeniformans
TCCATCGTCGCAATAGCTTCGTCATATAGTTCGTTGACCTTTGCGATTAAAGCCTCGAAATCATCGATATAATATTCCGCTATAGGAGCGATATCAGTATCGACTAGCGCTCGATCTATGTTGAATGAAAACTTGTGGACGGAAAGCGCCTGATTATTCGCGTAGTACAAATTAAGCTCTGCGTTGACCGTTCCGTAATGCTTAATTTCGTCCGAAGTTAATACGTATTGCGCTACGCCACCTACCGGATCTACAATTTCTACATT
>NZ_JBJYKD010000171.1:0-266 GCF_049310025.1 Thermorhabdus hydrogeniformans
ATTTTCGGGAGTCTCATTGAGTGCAGCCATAAATTTACGCTCGGAGTCAAATGGAATCAGATCAATCCTGGGATATTTTTTTTCCAACTCCTCCTTATGTAAACCTGCTTTTCTTGCACCTACAATCAATGCACCTTCTGTAGGATCTCCAACGATTTCCCATTTACCATCTTCTTTCTCATTAAGCACAGCATCTGAACTAAGTACCCCTGTTTTTAGAAGCAATGATAATCCTTGATCTTTTGTAGGATCCAGCGCATCATTTT
>NZ_JBJYKD010000172.1:0-266 GCF_049310025.1 Thermorhabdus hydrogeniformans
GTGATCTTCATTCAGGCTTCGCAGCAACAGTGCGAGCAGAGGGGCATCCAGCGCGACGCCGGCGCTTTGGGCGGCCTCGAAGCCGCGAGCCAACTCTATGCGACGAGGTACCGGCCGGCTTTTGAGCTGTATGAGAAGCTCTGCGCACCGGTAGCGACAGCAGACGTTGTGTTCGATAACGACGACCTCGAGAAGCCGACCATGATCATACGGAATGAGGGCGTCGATTCATCAGCGCGGAGCCATAGCCTGGACTGAAGCGAGCC
>NZ_JBJYKD010000173.1:0-265 GCF_049310025.1 Thermorhabdus hydrogeniformans
TCTGGTCAATGCCGAGCCGGTCGACGCGCTGTCGATGCTGGTGCATCGGACCCGCGCCGAAGGCCGCGGCCGCGCCATGGTCGAGAAGATGAAGGAGCTGATCCCGCCGCACATGTTCCAGATCCCGATCCAGGCGGCGATCGGCGGCAAGGTGATCGCGCGCGAAACCGTCCGCGCGCTGCGCAAGGACGTCACCGCGAAGTGCTACGGCGGCGACATCACGCGCAAACGCAAGCTTCTGGAGAAGCAGAAGGAAGGCAAGAAG
>NZ_JBJYKD010000174.1:0-265 GCF_049310025.1 Thermorhabdus hydrogeniformans
TGCCCGCGTAGGTCAGGGCGTCGAGGTTGACGACGGGCTCATCGGACTGGCGCAGCCAGTCCAGCACGAAGTTGCTGCCGATGAAGCCGGCGCCGCCGGTGACCAGGATCGTCATGTTGTCCTTGTCGATGGGTTGAGGCCGACATCGTAGACGCTCCCTGCGCTCGCCCCGGCCCGGGAATCAGGGGTCAGGCCCGGCCGTAGGTATCCTCGAAGCGGACGATGTCGTCCTCGCCCAGGTAGGAGCCCGACTGCACCTCGATGA
>NZ_JBJYKD010000175.1:0-265 GCF_049310025.1 Thermorhabdus hydrogeniformans
TTGCCTGATACTTCTCGTCGTCCTGCGCACCCTTGGCCATATCGGTCTCGATGAAACCTGGGGCGACGACGTTCACCGTAATGCCTTGAGGCCCCAGCTCCGCAGCCAGCCGGCGAGTGAGCAGCATGGCTGCCGCCTTGGTCGTGGCATAAAGCGTGTTTCCCGGGAAGGATGTTCCCAGCCCGGCGACGGAACCGACCACTACAACGCGCCCAAACATTCTCTGGCGCATCCCCTCGCGCAGTGCGTTGGTCAGCAGTACAAT
>NZ_JBJYKD010000176.1:0-265 GCF_049310025.1 Thermorhabdus hydrogeniformans
CCGTTTTCGGACTTCTCGCAGCATGACGCGGTGCAACTGGTGACTCAACACCGGCGACAGCCGCTCGAGCCACCAGCCGAGGCGGCCGTAGAACGGGGTGATGACGAAGCGCCTGCCGCGCCGTACCCCGTCGAGCAGGCGGCGGACCGCTTCGTCGGTCGGCATGGGTTTGACCGGTACGACCTTCCTGGGGTCGGGCACGCTCATGCTGCCGTGCAGCTTCGCGGTGTCGAACATGCCGGACTCCACCCACGCCGGGCAGAAC
>NZ_JBJYKD010000177.1:0-265 GCF_049310025.1 Thermorhabdus hydrogeniformans
CGCGTGCATCCGGGCGGCCGGCTCGCGCAGCAGGCGCAGCGGCTGGACGAGCTCGAGCTGCGCCTGAGGCGCGCCGCCGAGTCCCTGCTCGCGCGCGTGGAGCACCGGCTGAAGCTGGCGCAGCGCGGCCTGGATGCCATCAGCCCGTTGGCTACGCTCGAGCGCGGCTATGCCATCGTCAGCGGGCCGGACTGCCGCGTGCTGCAGGATGCGACGGAGGTGAAGCCCGGCGATGCCATCGAGGCGCGCCTGCGCCGCGGCGTGG
>NZ_JBJYKD010000178.1:0-265 GCF_049310025.1 Thermorhabdus hydrogeniformans
TGGCCCGCGAGCTGCGGCATGTAGCGGATCAAGAACCGGCGGTCGTGGCCGATCGAGTTGCCGCACAGCGGCGACTTGCCGGGCGGGCAGTGGCGGCGGACCAGCTCGAGCACCTGCGCCTCGGCCTCGGCGAGCGTCACCGTCGACGCCTTCACCGCCGCCGTCAGCCCGCTGTTGCCGTGCTGGCGGGTGCACCACTCGTCCATCGCCTCGAGCACCTCGTCGGGCTGGTGGATCACGAGGTCCGGGCCCTCGGCGACGACGT
>NZ_JBJYKD010000179.1:0-264 GCF_049310025.1 Thermorhabdus hydrogeniformans
GGACTCTAAATCGGTTAACTCTTCGATTTTGAGCGTTTCAGTCAACATGGTCAGACGTGGCCATAAGTCTTGGTCGACACGTTCTTGTTCTTCTTCACTGTTACGTGGTAACAGCTGAATGAGTAAACCACCAGCACGTTGCGCTGAACTGGCCAAAACGATACACGTTGGAATTTGGGCAGACAGGTCATAGTACTGCATTAAACAACCCGCAAGATTTGGCTTGTCTAAAGCCACAATCCCTTGATAACGCTCACCAAATTC
>NZ_JBJYKD010000180.1:0-264 GCF_049310025.1 Thermorhabdus hydrogeniformans
GCCCGCCGGCCCGTGCATGAGCCAGCCGATATAGGTGGCGAGCTGCTGCGCCTCCGGCCCCGGCAGCAGGGTGCAGAACCCGAGCCCGTGCAGGAAGCGCCGCTCCGAGATCCAGCGCCGCTCGTCCACCAGGATGCGGTGCATCACGGCGATCTGCCCGGCCGGCCCGCCGAAGGAGAGCGCCGCCACCCGCAGCCAGACCGGGACGGCCTCGGTCAGCGACGGGGCGGCGGGCGGCGCGCTCAGGCTCTGCGCGGCAGCCCG
>NZ_JBJYKD010000181.1:0-264 GCF_049310025.1 Thermorhabdus hydrogeniformans
TTTGGTAAACGCAGGTATGAATATGGGGATGCTGCCAACCAAAGGTTTGACCCTACCTTTTATTAGTTATGGAGGTTCATCACTGATTATGTGTGCAGTGATGATCAGTTTGATTTTGAAAATTGATGCAACAACACAAAGTGCCAATCCAACCAAAGAAGAATCCAGCTTCTAAGCGGGTTGTTCTTTCATCACGCTTTCCGCAGACGAGACGTACTTTTCGTTATGCGGATAGCGTTTGAGTCCTTCCTAAATTGTATTTCT
>NZ_JBJYKD010000182.1:0-263 GCF_049310025.1 Thermorhabdus hydrogeniformans
GTTGTATCCTTTAAATGTTCGAGGATAAGGAACCCTCCTGCATCGATATCTCCAAAGTGATAGTAAGTGGCATCAGAGTTTTGATCATAGAGCATTTTTATAAAATCCCTTCTCACCCTGTTATGAAATCCACCTAAATAGATTACAAAATAGTCCTTCTCTTGAAAGCTATGAAAAGTTGTTAGATTTTCGACAGTCATTACCTTTCCCCTGAAAACCTTAACAGAATCAATATCACCAAGCATACTGGATGATATTGCAAT
>NZ_JBJYKD010000183.1:0-263 GCF_049310025.1 Thermorhabdus hydrogeniformans
GGGTTTGCCTGCTGCCCCAAAAACCGGCGGCCACCAATTCTTCAAGGCTGATAGGAAACTGGCGATCGAGGTTCTGTTGCTGGGGCATAAACGACAGGCCACCTCTGCGTGGAACATCGATCGTCACTTTCCCCGCCAGCGGCTTCTGTAAGCCGGCGATAACTTTCAGCAGGCTGCTTTTGCCGGTGCCGTTGGCGCCGATGATGCCGGTAAGGCTGCCTTTTTCCAGGGTGAAATCCACGGCGGGGGTCAGTGGTTGGCCG
>NZ_JBJYKD010000184.1:0-263 GCF_049310025.1 Thermorhabdus hydrogeniformans
GCGAAGTTGCCGCTCTTCGAGCACTGCGCGATCGTGGAATCGTTCAGGAAGAAGAAGTTCGATCCGCTGTCGAGAAAGCTGTCGGGAAAGCTCGCGTTCTTGTAGGTGGCCGAGACGTTGAGCGTGCGTGGATTGGTCTGCAGCACCGTCGCGCCGCTCATGGCGTTGTTCGATTGCGTGGCCACGCCGAAGTAGAGCGTGCCCACGGTGACGCCCTGGCCCGCCGAAGAAATCGCCGGCAGGCTCAGCACGACCCCGTTGTT
>NZ_JBJYKD010000185.1:0-263 GCF_049310025.1 Thermorhabdus hydrogeniformans
TGTGACGGCGCGGTGTAGATCGGGCGCAGATCCTTGGCGAGCTGGCTCCAGTGCTTCTTGCTCGCGTACCGGAAGCTGTTGCGGAGCAGGTGGACGATGCACGTCTGCACGACGGTCTGCGGCCACACGGTGTTGACCGCGTCGGGCAGGCCGGTCAGCCCGTCGCACACGAGCATGCACACATCGGCCACGCCGCGGTTCTTGACCTCGGCCAACACGCGCAGCCAGTACTTGGCGCCCTCGCCGTCGCCGTGCTCGCCGGC
>NZ_JBJYKD010000186.1:0-263 GCF_049310025.1 Thermorhabdus hydrogeniformans
GGCGGACTCGAGGATCAGCCGGAAGCCCGACCGGACCATCTCCTGGTCGTCGGCGACCAGCACCCGGCCGCGGCTCGGCCCGTCGCCCTGCTGGTGTCCCGGCAGCCCGGCCGTGGTCATCGGGACCCCACCGGCAGCCACGCCGCCACCCGCCAGCCACCGCCCGCGGCGGGGCCGGCGGCCAGCCATCCGCCGAGCGCCTGGATCCGCTCGGCCAGCCCGGCGAGCCCGAACCCGCCGCCGCTCGGTCCGGGGGGCACCGG
>NZ_JBJYKD010000187.1:0-263 GCF_049310025.1 Thermorhabdus hydrogeniformans
TGGCAGTATATCCAATGATATTCATGTTTGCAGCAACACTGGTTGCACTTGTATTGCTTATGATGGCTAACCTTGCAAATCCAGTACTTTTGGTATTCGCTGTTGCATTATTTATCCTTGCAATAGTATTGATACTTGAATCTAGAGCAGCTTTTGCAAGTACTGAAGAATTAGACTAATAACTATCTACACTAAGTGAAGAGAGAAGCTCAGGCTTCTCTCTTTTAAATAATCATTGAAATCTTGTTAGAAGGGGACTAATA
>NZ_JBJYKD010000188.1:0-263 GCF_049310025.1 Thermorhabdus hydrogeniformans
GCGATGGTCATGTCGATGGCGATAAGCGTGGCCGTCAGGAACGCCACTTCGCCTTGCAGCAGTCCGAAACCCGAGTCGATGTAGCGCGAGAAGGTATCGAGGAATCTGTCGATGATGGTCACGTCGTTCATGGCGTGTTCTCCGCAGCGGTGAGCGGCGCATCGCCTTCCGGCGCGTCATCGGCGGGCGTGTCGAAGCTGGGCGGAATCGGTGGCAGTTCGGCCAGCGTCCGGTATTCGTCCGGCCCGGTCTGGCCGGCGAAG
>NZ_JBJYKD010000189.1:0-262 GCF_049310025.1 Thermorhabdus hydrogeniformans
TGCAGCGGACCATCGACGTCGACCTGCGGCGGCGACACCTTTTCGACCACGAGCTGGAACAGCGATTCCATATTGTCGTCGAGATTGTCGGGGTCGAGGCCGGCCTTGCCGAGCAGGGCTGAAGCGTAGATGACGGGAAAGTCGAGCTGTTCTTCGGTGGCCCCGAGACGTACGAACAGATCGAATACTTCGTTGAGCACCCAGTCGGGGCGCGCACCTTCGCGGTCGACCTTGTTGATCACCACGATGGGCTTGAGGCCAC
>NZ_JBJYKD010000190.1:0-262 GCF_049310025.1 Thermorhabdus hydrogeniformans
TTGCCGTGTCGGCGGACATTCGCGAACCCGACTTGATCGAACGCGCGATGGAGAAGATCAAAGCCGAGTTCGGCGGGCTCAATATCCTCGTCAATAATGCCGGCGGACAATTCGTCACGCCAGCCCGCGAACTCAGCAACAAGGGCTTTGAAACCGTGATCCGCAACAACCTGATCGGCTCGTGGCAGGTAACCAAGGCTGCCGCGGACCATTTCATGTTGGCGAATGGCGGATCGATTGTGTTCGTAACCGCCTGTATCCG
>NZ_JBJYKD010000191.1:0-262 GCF_049310025.1 Thermorhabdus hydrogeniformans
TTAAGCTGGGAGAACTGCAGGAAAAATGGCACTATACTTCGCTGGAGAAAATCTTCTTCGAAGAAAAAATATATAAGGAGCTGGAGAAAAAGCACGCAACCTGGGAGAAAGTGCTGGAGGCCATCGCTGAAGCATTCAAACCCTATCGTAAACAGTTGCGCCGCGATATTACCCGCGAAGACATTGTAAAGCTTACCGAAAAACCGGTTCGCCGTATCTATAAACTGGATATTGAAGAACTGAACGAGCAAATAAAAGGCCT
>NZ_JBJYKD010000192.1:0-261 GCF_049310025.1 Thermorhabdus hydrogeniformans
GGCCCAGCACTTCCATATCCCATTCGACAAAGCCGGCAGTGGTCAGGTAGCTGGCCAGGGCATTGGCGACGTTTTTGCTCATGGAGCGCGGGAAGATCATGTCTTGCTGGCGGGCAGGAACGCCGCTGGTGCGTGCACCGCCGGAACCCTGGGAACGGGTTGAAACAGCAGTGTTGTCAGACTGGATTTCAACAAAATCGGGCGAGTCTTCGACGGAGTCGTCTACCGTCACGTTCGCCTTGCGAGGCTTGCGCTTGAGGG
>NZ_JBJYKD010000193.1:0-261 GCF_049310025.1 Thermorhabdus hydrogeniformans
TAGGTGGAATCTGTCTAGTACGTACTTTGATTTGTCTATCCAACCTAGTCCTTCTTTTATCCAATTTGCTCCGTCTCCTGAAAGATATATCTTTTCTACTTGGGTCATGTCATAGGTTTCTTCCAGGTAATTTGCTACGTCTATCCACATCTCTTGGTTATTGTTCTTTACATCTGAGAAATATCTCTTGTTCTTTAGTTTATATCTGTTCTTGTTAACTTCTGCTTTTCCTTCATGTACATATGCTATCTTTGCTATCGC
>NZ_JBJYKD010000194.1:0-261 GCF_049310025.1 Thermorhabdus hydrogeniformans
CTCAAGGCTTTTGCTCCGGCTATTTTGTGGGTGGATATTCCCAATGCCCTTATTTTTCCGGCTTCCTTGGCTTTAAGCAGGTATTCGATTGCAGGATAATGTCCTCTTATGGTATGTATGCTTTCCTGCTCATGCAGTAGAAAAATGTCAATGTAGTCTGTTCCGATTTCCTTCATTGCCTTGTGGAGACTATTCTCGGCCATTTCTTCAGTATAAGCATAAGTTTTGGTTGAGATGGTATAGTCGGTTCTCTTTATGCTT
>NZ_JBJYKD010000195.1:0-261 GCF_049310025.1 Thermorhabdus hydrogeniformans
GCTGCCCGAGTCCGCCCTGGGCGGTGACGGTCATCCGGCCCGTGGCGGCTTCCTGCCGCCGGCCGATAATCGCAACCGCATGTGGGCCGGCGGGCGTATCGAGTTCTTCCATGCATTGCGTGCCGGTGAGGCCGCCACCCGCGTTTCGACCATCACCCGGGTGGAAGAAAAAACCGGTCGCACCGGCTCGTTGTTGTTCGTCACCGTGCGCCACGACTATTCCCAGGACGGCCGCCTGGCCCTGCGCGAAGAGCAGGACAT
>NZ_JBJYKD010000196.1:0-260 GCF_049310025.1 Thermorhabdus hydrogeniformans
ACCCCCGGATCTTAGCTTGCTTGCAGCTCCCCGGGGCGTTTCGCCGCTCGCTGCGCCCTTCGTCGCCCTCTTACGCCCAGGCATCCTCCGTGTGCCCTTCTTCGCTTGACCTTAAGCGAAATTGTTCTCTTCTTTACCCGTTTTTCCACTTCACTGTGCAGTTTTCAAGGTGCAATTCTTTATAACCAAACAGTGCCACGCCCGGGTCAAGTTTCTCCTTAGAAAGGAGGTGATCCAGCCGCACCTTCCGATACGGCTAC
>NZ_JBJYKD010000197.1:0-260 GCF_049310025.1 Thermorhabdus hydrogeniformans
GAATAGAGGGAATTGCCATGCATGATGGCCTTAAGGGAGCATATAAACAACAATTGAGAAATCTGGGAGAAAAACTTGGCGTTCCTGTTTTTAAACATCAGTTTTTACGAAAGCCAGAAAAGATAGAGTGGAAGTAAATATAATTGGTGTATCATGAAATTCAATTAGCAAGCTTTGATTTGACAAGCATATATCAATATCTGACAACAAATTAACTTTTACAATCATCCATTATATTGATAGAAGTGAATATAATTTGG
>NZ_JBJYKD010000198.1:0-260 GCF_049310025.1 Thermorhabdus hydrogeniformans
GCAGCCGCCTTGCCAAGGTCGAACTGTCCGAGCGCGATCTTGACCAGTTCGATCGACACGAAGGTCGTAGAGTTGCCGGGGCCGCCGCCCGTCACGACGAACGGCTCGGTATAGATCATGAAACTGTCCATGAACCGCAACAGCACCGCGATCAGCAGCACGCGCTTCATCTTCGGCAACTGGATCGCGGTGAACACCGCCCAGCGCGACGCGCCGTCGATCTGCGCCGCCTGATAGTACGCATCCGGAATGGATTTCAG
>NZ_JBJYKD010000199.1:0-260 GCF_049310025.1 Thermorhabdus hydrogeniformans
GATGGCCTACAAGTACAACGTCGGCCAGCCCTTCGTTTATCCGAAGAACTCGCTCGATTACGCCTCGAACTTCCTGCAGATGTGCTTCAGTGTGCCTTGTGAAGAGTACAAGGTGAATCCGGTGATGGCGGAAGCGCTGGACAAGATCTTCATTCTCCACGCCGACCACGAACAGAACGCATCGACCTCGACCGTGCGCATCGCCGGTTCGTCCGGTGCCAACCCGTTCGCCTGTATCGCCGCCGGCATCGCCTGCCTGT
>NZ_JBJYKD010000200.1:0-260 GCF_049310025.1 Thermorhabdus hydrogeniformans
CGGGGGCGGCCGGGCGATCGACGAGCTCGTCGTCCAACTCCCGTCGGAGGACCTGGTCACGCTGATGGTCGCCGAGGTGCACGCCGTCGAGGGCGTGTCGGTCGAGCACGTGCGCCCCGTGCCCGACGACCGCGTCGACGCCGGGCTGCTGGCGCTCACGCTGGCCGCCGAGGTGGCCGAGACGGCGAGCGAGGGCCGCCGCGAGCGGTTCGTCGCCGGCGTGGCGGCGCTCACCGAGTCGGACTGGGTGATGCTCGTGG
>NZ_JBJYKD010000201.1:0-260 GCF_049310025.1 Thermorhabdus hydrogeniformans
TCAGTTCTTCCGATAATACGGTGAGCCTCTATACCAAGCAGCTCCTCCATAGGTTGATTGACCAAGGTATATCTCCCCGTTAGGTCCTTGACATAAATAAGTGATGCACTATTATTTATTACATCATTTAGCAGTTTTCTGTTTTCCTCCAGCTGCTTATCCTTAGCCTCCCTTAGCTTCTCTTCACCGGCAACTCTTATTATATAGAGGATGGCCATTATAAAGCCGAAAGCAATAGAGGAGACAATGATGATCATTAT
>NZ_JBJYKD010000202.1:0-259 GCF_049310025.1 Thermorhabdus hydrogeniformans
TCTCGATGCCTTCTTCTTTGAGATATATGAGGTTTTGTTCACTGCTGTATCCACTGTCTGCAGTGACTTCTTCCAGTTGCCGGCCGAAGGCAGCCTTATGCTTTTCCAGCACTGGAATCAGGGTGTTGTAATCTGTGCGGTCGTTACTGATGTGGGTGTGGATGATGAAGTAGTTTTCCACAGCGATCTGTACGTTATAAGCTGGTTTGAGTTGCCCGTTTTTCATGTGGTCGTCCTTCATGCGCATGAAGGTTGCCTC
>NZ_JBJYKD010000203.1:0-259 GCF_049310025.1 Thermorhabdus hydrogeniformans
TCTCTGGAATCACTGCTCCAGATTTCACCAGAATCCTGAAAGAGGAGATCAGAATGTCAAAAAAACAAGGTCTTGTTTTGTGCACTGTATTCATGGTCGTGATGCTTCTCGCCGCCTGTTCAGATGCCGCTGCACCAACAACAGCGCCTCCCGCCATATCTTCAACAGCGACCGCTGTACCAACCACTGTGCTGATTCAACTGACCGCAACCGTCGAAGCTCCCATAACCTCTGCCACGTTGCAGAATGACTCATTAAT
>NZ_JBJYKD010000204.1:0-259 GCF_049310025.1 Thermorhabdus hydrogeniformans
CTCCGGCGCCCCGCACCAGCGGCACGACGGCGGGCGGGCCTCGTCCGAGGACCCGGCGGGCAGGCTCAGCGGCCCCGCGCATCGGCGGCAGCGCGCCGGCGTGCGGCAGTGACCGCATGCCAGAGCCGGGACGTAGCCGCGCCGGGGAACCTGCACCAGCACCGGTGCCCCTGCGTCGAGCGCCGCGCGAGCGGCTTCGAAAGCCACGGCGGGCAGCCGTGCGGTGCGCGCGGCCGGATCCCGGGCCAGCTCGAAGTCG
>NZ_JBJYKD010000205.1:0-259 GCF_049310025.1 Thermorhabdus hydrogeniformans
TCGATCCGCTGATCCACATCGGAGATCTTGTCATCGATCAACTCTGCGACGTGGCCGCATGGTGCGCTGCCGCGGTCGTGGATGCCCAGCACCTGGCTCAGCTCAGTCAGGGTCAGCCCGATGGCCTGGCCGGCTCGGATGAACTCCAGCCGGTCGATCACGCCCGGGGCGTAGTCCCGGTAACCGGACGGAGTTCTGTTGGGCTCGGGGAGAAGACCCCGCTTTTCGTAGAACCGGATGGCGGAGGCGGCCAGCCCAC
>NZ_JBJYKD010000206.1:0-258 GCF_049310025.1 Thermorhabdus hydrogeniformans
GTCTGGCGTATCCGGCACCATGGCGATAACGATGTCGGCTGCCTGCGCAACCGCCGCCGAATTCGCGGCAACGGTGGCTTGCGAACGCAGATCTTCCGGCACGGAATGTTTGCCGTTGACGATCAGGGTGTGGTCGCCCTTGAGCAGGTTGCGAGCCATGTGGGCGCCCATGATGCCCAGGCCGATGAATCCGATGGTTGCCATGATGTTCTTCCGAAAGGGTCTAGGGGGATGTGGATGAGGAGGGTGGGTCAAGCC
>NZ_JBJYKD010000207.1:0-258 GCF_049310025.1 Thermorhabdus hydrogeniformans
CGGGTCCACCAACGGCTTCGGCGCCTATGTCGCCGTCGTGCCGGGCAGACGCCTCGGTATCGTGCTCCTCGCCAACCGGGCCTATCCGAACCCCGACCGCGTCCGCGCCGCGCACGCCATCCTGAGCGCCGTGGCGGACGGCGCGGCGCGATAGGGAGAAGGCGACGGATGCCGGCCGGCGGAGGGCGAGCCGTCGGCCGGTGGCCTATGACTGGCCCCCGCTGAAGAAGGCCAGCCGCGTCAGAAACGTGTAGTCTG
>NZ_JBJYKD010000208.1:0-258 GCF_049310025.1 Thermorhabdus hydrogeniformans
GCATGAATAATAAAAAACAACAGGTGCAGGCTGTATTGGGGCTCGCATTGCTGGGGGGGCTGATGATTACCGCTCCGGCGCAGGCAGGTGGTTTTGCTACCCCGACCTATGGCGCGCAGGGCTGGGGCCGTGCCTTTGGTGGTGGTTCGCTGTTCAAGGATGACCCTTCAGCTGCGTACAACAACCCGGCTGCCATGGCATTTATTGATCACACTATCGTGCAGCAAACCGTCGATTACGCCCGCGTCAATATCAAGT
>NZ_JBJYKD010000209.1:0-258 GCF_049310025.1 Thermorhabdus hydrogeniformans
AGGGCCCGGTCTGGACGAGCTCATGGACCGCGCACTGCGCCTCGCCGAGGCGCGATTGCGCAAGCTCCAACACGTGAGCATGGTGCGTCAGGACAATCACCTGTGTCGACTGGCTAAGGCGGGCCAACTCCTGCAGCGCTGCGAGGGTGCGTTCCTCGTCGAACATGACGAAGATGTCGTCGACGATGAAGGGCGTCGGCGGATGCTGGCGGAAATGCTGCTGCAGCGTCGCGAGCCGCAGGGCGAGATAGAGCTGGT
>NZ_JBJYKD010000210.1:0-258 GCF_049310025.1 Thermorhabdus hydrogeniformans
GGTCACGTCGACCTCGACACGCACATACCGGTTGACGGTCCCGGTGACGGTGGAGCGTTGCGACGTCAACCCGGACACCGTGGAGAACGTGATGAGGTCGACGTCGGAGGACGAGAAGTTGTCCGTCGAGTGGGTCACCTTGATGACCGCGTTCGAGAGTCCGGTGAACCCGGTGACGTGGAGGTGGGCGACGGCGCCGTTCGACGACGACGCCGCGTTGTCGACCGTGGTGCCGTTCCCGTCAGCGGATGCGGCGGC
>NZ_JBJYKD010000211.1:0-258 GCF_049310025.1 Thermorhabdus hydrogeniformans
GTGTCATCGCCGACGCCATCGAGGTGGCAGTCGCCGAGGACAGGCTGCGCGCCAGCCATCTGATCCACCTGCGCTGCGAGGTTTCGGCGGCCGATGTGCTCGACCAGTTCGAGGATTTCGACACCGACAATTTCGTGCGGCTCGCCTCGTTGATGGACCATGCGCCGGGCCAGCGCCAGTTCCAGACGCTCGAGCAGTACGCGCTCTACTACAAGACCAAGCGCGGGCTGGACGACGCGGCCTTCGAGCGCTTCATGG
>NZ_JBJYKD010000212.1:0-257 GCF_049310025.1 Thermorhabdus hydrogeniformans
TGGAGAGCGACACCTGGGCGAAATACGCCTGCTGGATCAGCGCTTCAAAGGTCAGGATGTGATCGCGGACCCGCACATGCCCGTTGTGGAATTCAACGTCGGCCTCGCTGACTTCATATTTGCGCGCGGCAAACTCCACCAGGCGCTGCTTGATGGTTTCGGCGGCATTCTGTGCGGCCTTGCCGTTCAGGTCGGCGCCGCTGGAAGCCGCCGTCGGCGAGGTGTTGGGCACCTTGTCGGTGTTGGTGGCGGTGATC
>NZ_JBJYKD010000213.1:0-257 GCF_049310025.1 Thermorhabdus hydrogeniformans
TACACCTGTGTCCGGGCGGCCTCCTTTCGCCGTTCATAGGCCGCGCGTACCTTTTCGGGATTGCGGGTCCTATAATCCATGGCCATTTCCCGGTAGACCTCAGCGCGGCACTCGGGGCAGTATTTTGCCCGGCGGCCCACGCCGTACAGGGTGACGCCGCAGCGTACACATACCCGGATGTGTCCCCGCTTGCCCGATGTGCTGCCCAGGGTCTGGGGCTCTTTGGCGGCGCTAATGCGCTGTGCCTCCGATCGATC
>NZ_JBJYKD010000214.1:0-257 GCF_049310025.1 Thermorhabdus hydrogeniformans
GGCCGAGCGGATCACGATCAACGAGACCGCCTTCGTGCTGCTGGTGCTGCAGGACATCACCGAGCGCAAGCACACCGAGCGGGAGCTGTTCGACGCGATCGAGACGGTGATGGCCGACACGTCGTGGTTCAGCCGCGGGCTGATCGAGAAGCTGGCCAACCTGCGCCGGCCGGGCCGGGAGGCGGGCGACGCGGCGGCGCCGAACCTGACGGTGCGCGAGCGCCAGATCCTCAACCTGATCTGCTCGGGGCTCAGCG
>NZ_JBJYKD010000215.1:0-257 GCF_049310025.1 Thermorhabdus hydrogeniformans
GGAGTGCGAGTAGTCGACTATTTTATTGCTTTAGATGCGGGCTATGAAACTTTCCACTGCAAGGTGGTAATGGCCGACGAAGACTTGGCTTATGTTGGTAGCGCCAATCTTTTAGTCTACAGCCGGCGATCCATGGAGCTCGGCGTCTTAATTGAAGGGGCTGTGGTCAAACCAATCGCAAACCTACTGCACGCAGTAGAATCAATTTCCTCTGATGTCCGTATATAAAAATCAAAGAAAGGCGGAGGCTGTGCGAG
>NZ_JBJYKD010000216.1:0-256 GCF_049310025.1 Thermorhabdus hydrogeniformans
CAGGCCAATCCTGTTTAACCGCATTGTAGGCCTGGCATTCCATCAGGAAATGCTTCAAGTCTTCAACCTTCCCAGCTTGTTTGCAAACAGACACGCTCATGACGTGGGATGCCACGCTGGCCCCTGTTTGGTACACCACTGCTCTCCAAACGACCCGTCATAACTCTCAGGGGATAGCTTCCCACCCTTAGACGACATAAGGTCCTTTGTACCTTCCATGGTAGTAGAGACTTCAAATACGGCGCATGACTCGCAT
>NZ_JBJYKD010000217.1:0-256 GCF_049310025.1 Thermorhabdus hydrogeniformans
ATAGCTCGTTCCCATCCAGGTCGATGATTGCCATCGTTGGCGCTCCCCAATGCGTGTACTTGGCGAGTATGCCGTGGTGCTTGACGTGGTGTAGCAGTGCCGCACTTTGGTCGTCATCGAGGCCGGCGAATATGCGGCCATGACCGACGCGGACGTCTTCAGGTGATTCTCTTTGGTTGAGGATGATCTGTAAGCCCATGAGGCTTACCTGGACCACGTAGGCTCTGCCATTCTCGTCGTGCGTCCAGTCCAAGGT
>NZ_JBJYKD010000218.1:0-256 GCF_049310025.1 Thermorhabdus hydrogeniformans
CATAATGGCAGTCTCATTGCCATCCCATCTCCACAAATAACGGAAACGTGTATGTGCCTTGTCCAGCACCGGATCCTGCAATTGCGCAGGGTACCATTTTTTACCATTGTCGGTACTGACTTCTACTTTCAGGATTTTGCCACGCCCGCTCCAGGCCAACCCACGAATTTCTACCCAGCCTTTCTCCAACTGCACAGGATAAGCGGGGAATGTAATAATAGAACGGGCATCCATATCAAAACTAAACTGCCTGATT
>NZ_JBJYKD010000219.1:0-256 GCF_049310025.1 Thermorhabdus hydrogeniformans
CCGGGGAAAACGCAGCGGGTTCAGGCAGCAGAATATTTGCGGAGATTCTGAAAGAACACGCGCTGTACAGCACAGAACTTCACTTCAGATCTCAGTATCTGTGTGTGTATCAGATGGCATAAAGAGGAGAAGAGTATGAATCGCAGAAGACAGAAGATAAGAAAAAGAAAAGCAGGAAAATCGGGAAAGACAGTACTGAAGATATGCGGAGCTGCGCTGGGGGTTCTGGCAGCGGCATACCTGGGAACCGCGCTGT
>NZ_JBJYKD010000220.1:0-256 GCF_049310025.1 Thermorhabdus hydrogeniformans
CGCGGTCAGGTTGCTGTTGTCGTAGTATTCGCCGCGCAGGCCGGTCTCGGCAGGCGGGTTGACGACGTTGGCCGGGTAAAGCTGCTGGCGCGGGATAACCTGTTTGGGCTGGCTGGCGCTGGACCACGACAGGCGGGCGACGGCTTCCAGACCGTTGTCGTAGAATTCGAGGCGAATGTCGTAGCGCACGCCGGCGGTAAGCGCAATCGTCCCGCTGCGCTCGACCGCCGAGTGGTCGGTCCAGTCGTTGATGATG
>NZ_JBJYKD010000221.1:0-256 GCF_049310025.1 Thermorhabdus hydrogeniformans
GAGCCGCGCGGAGACGGCACCTTCGAGACGGCCGTCCGCGGCGGGCGGCGACAGCGTGAGCCGCCCGGCGACCGCCGACGGCGCGAGCAGCGATGCGGGCGCGTCGGTCGACAGCACCGCATCCGCCGCGCCGCCGTCGAGCTCGATCGCGAGCGCGTCGGCATCGAGCGCGGCGCGGAGCACGACGTCGCCGAGATCGAGCAGCGGCACCGGGTCGCCGGCATCTGCCGTGCTCCGGACGCCGACGCGAAGCCCG
>NZ_JBJYKD010000222.1:0-256 GCF_049310025.1 Thermorhabdus hydrogeniformans
GTGCTGGCGCCGACCACCTTCAACGGCGATCACGCCTGGTGGATCGACGGCGTGACGACGCCGGTGGTGTGGAAGCGGCGGCACGGCAAGGGGCGCGTCTTCTACCCCTCGCTCGGCCACGTCTCGGCCGAGTTCCAGGTGCCGGAGATGGCGACGATCCTCCGCCGCGGCCTCAACTGGGCCGCCCGCGACTGAGGCGCGGCGGCAACAGCTACGGACTTTTGCGTAGCGAGTTACCGTTTCTGGACTCGCCCAG
>NZ_JBJYKD010000223.1:0-255 GCF_049310025.1 Thermorhabdus hydrogeniformans
GAGCAGTTGACCCGGGCGGGCTACCGCTACATCGGCATGGACCACTTTGCCCTGCCGGACGACGAATTGGCCGTCGCCCAGGAAGAAGGCACGCTGCAACGCAACTTCCAGGGCTACACCACCCACGGGCATTGCGATTTGATCGGGCTTGGGGTGTCGGCGATCAGCCAGATCGGCGACCTGTACTGCCAGAACAGCAGCGACCTGAACCACTACCAGAACGCCCTCGCCGGCGCGCAACTGGCCACCAGCCGT
>NZ_JBJYKD010000224.1:0-255 GCF_049310025.1 Thermorhabdus hydrogeniformans
TTGAACTGGTTGGTGATGATCGTCCCGGTCGCGACGTTGTTGAAGACGGGAATCTCGGCTTCCTGATAGAAGCGCTGGGCGGCCAGCGCGACGCCGGTGTTGATGAACCCGACGGTGGCGACCACCTTCTCCTTGTTGATCAGCTCCTGAGCGACCTGCGCGCCGACCTCGTTCTTGGCCTCGTCGTCGCGCTCCACGAGCTGGATCGGCCGGCCGAGCACGCCGCCGGCCTTGTTGATCTCGGCGGCGGCGAGC
>NZ_JBJYKD010000225.1:0-255 GCF_049310025.1 Thermorhabdus hydrogeniformans
CCTCAAGCTCGGCATCGGCGGCATCCGCGAGGTGGAGTTCATCGTGCAGGCCTTCCAGCTGGTGCGCGGCGGCCAGGACGGCCGGCTGCGCGAACCCTCGCTGCTGACCGTCCTGCCGCGGCTGGCCGGCGAGCGCATGCTGCCGCCTGCGGCGGTGGAGGAACTGCAGCAGGCCTACGAGCTGCTGCGCCTGCTGGAGAACCGCGTGCAGATGCTGGCCGACCAGCAGGAGCACGAGCTGCCTTCCGACGCGAT
>NZ_JBJYKD010000226.1:0-255 GCF_049310025.1 Thermorhabdus hydrogeniformans
GCCTTGTTTGCTGTGGGTGCAGGGGTGATGAATTGGGTAAAAGCACAATCCCATGCGCATCCCAAGCTGTCTTGGCTACCTTCGATTATAGCGGCATTGGGCATGGCAATGGTATTGGCTAACTAGTGATTAACTAGGGATTAACAACATTTTTGATAAAAAGTGCAAGCTGTCTGGCTTGCACTTTTTTTATGCAACAAATTGGGTCATGTCATAAAGACACTGGCGATAAAGCATTGTTTAGCGTCAGTCAAT
>NZ_JBJYKD010000227.1:0-255 GCF_049310025.1 Thermorhabdus hydrogeniformans
TATATCCTCCAGTAAAAATATTTGGGCAAGGCAAGCCCATGTATGAAAGCTTTGAGCCATCTGTTCCACCTCTGACTGGCTTGATACGGACTTCAATACCGAGATCCTCCATAGCTTCCCTGGCAAGTTCAACTATCTCCATAACGGGCTCAATTTGCTCCTTCATATTATAATATGAGTCTTTGATTTCAAGAGCTATGACATCTCCGTATTTTATATTTAGGAAGTCTGCAATTTCAGTTATAAGATTCTTCT
>NZ_JBJYKD010000228.1:0-254 GCF_049310025.1 Thermorhabdus hydrogeniformans
CGTCCGTTTGGCGCACAGCTTGCGCCTCACTCACCGCTGCCGTCCCGGCGACGGCCGGACCAGTGCGCTCGACCGGCATGGTGAACGGGACTCGCCGTTTGCCGGTTTGCTTCGAAGAAACCAATAAGTTGCAAGATCAAATCTGGCAATCTGTTGGTGTTACGGTTCTCCAGCAATGATTGGCAACAAATCCGGCGGCAAAACCGGCTTTGTAAGCTTCATGTAAGCGATCGTAAGCTTCGTGTAAGCCGGTT
>NZ_JBJYKD010000229.1:0-254 GCF_049310025.1 Thermorhabdus hydrogeniformans
CTTAACCTTATCCTTGATTTCTTCCTCACTCAGCTTTGTTGAGGCAGTAATTGTAATCTTTTGCTCTTTACCTGTTCCCAGGTCTTTTGCACTTACATTTACAATACCATTGGCATCAATATCAAAAGTAACTTCAATTTGTGGTACTCCCCTAGGAGCTGGTGGAATGCCTGTCAACTGGAATCTACCCAAAGTTACGTTATCATTTGCCATCTGACGTTCACCCTGCAGCACGTGTATATCAACTGAAGTCT
>NZ_JBJYKD010000230.1:0-254 GCF_049310025.1 Thermorhabdus hydrogeniformans
ATGGAACAATAAAGTACAAGGCAACAAAGGTTGGAAAGGATACCGCTTTAGCACAAATAATAAAGCTCGTAGAGGATGCACAAGGCTCTAAAGCACCAATAGCAAAGATGGCTGATATAATTTCTGGATATTTCGTTCCAGTGGTTATAGTACTAGCGACTGTTTCAGCTCTGGCCTGGTATTTCATAGGAGGACAAACCACAGTGTTTGCATTGACGATATTTATATCAGTACTTGTAATCGCATGTCCTTGT
>NZ_JBJYKD010000231.1:0-254 GCF_049310025.1 Thermorhabdus hydrogeniformans
CCGAGGCCACTTCGTAGCGCTCGCGCGGCAGGCGGTCCAGCCCGCGGGTGCTGATGTTGTTCAGCGTGAGGATGCGGAATCTTTCAGCCATGGCGACGCTCGAACTCCCGCATGAAGTCGATCAGGGCATCCACGCCCTCGGGCGGCATGGCGTTGTAGATGCTCGCGCGCATGCCGCCGACGGAGCGGTGGCCGGCGAGGTTGGTCAGGCCGGCCTTCTCCGCCTCGGCCAGGAAGGTCTTGTCCAGCTCGGG
>NZ_JBJYKD010000232.1:0-254 GCF_049310025.1 Thermorhabdus hydrogeniformans
GCATGCTGGTCATCCAGCGACAGCCCTTGCACCACCGCATTGACGAACACACCCGGGCAGCCCACGCGCTCGGGCGGAATCGTGCCCACTTCGACGATTTCGTTCACCTCGACGATGGTGTAGTCGCCGGCCATGGCGATGTCGCGCTGGTTCTGCAGTGCCGTGCCGCGAAACTCCACGTTGCCGAAGGTATCGGCGCGCCAGCCCTTGATGATCGACACGTCGGCGCGCAGCGGCGGCTCCACGAAGCACGT
>NZ_JBJYKD010000233.1:0-252 GCF_049310025.1 Thermorhabdus hydrogeniformans
TGCTGTTGTCTGTAACTCTGTCGAACTTGACACATAAAATGTGGTCTAGATTCAAGTAGTCGGGTAGCTGAGTGTAGGCTGATATGGGTTCTTCAGGTTCGACAGCGAATTTGGAATTGAATGAAGTGATATAGTCTGTTAAAAACTCGTTAGCTTGTTCAACGGTGGTAACACCAGCTATCTTAAGGTCCGTAGGCAACCTGCTCTGCAACGTATTCCACAATCTTTCGACTTTTCCCTTAGCTTGTGGTG
>NZ_JBJYKD010000234.1:0-252 GCF_049310025.1 Thermorhabdus hydrogeniformans
GATCAGGATCACCGAGACCACGGCCAGGGTCAGCGCCGCCAGCAGCTGGTTGGTGGTGCCGAACAGCGGCCAGATCACCATGCCACCGCTGCCCTCGCTGCCGGCGCCGAAGGCCAGGGCCAGGCACACCGCCAGCGCGATGAGCGTGCCTGCCACCGTGCCGACCCGGAACCCGGCCAGCTCGGCCGCCTCCTGGATCACGAACCGCTGCAGGCGCAGGCCGGTGTCCATGGTGGTGGCGGCGAAAAGGAT
>NZ_JBJYKD010000235.1:0-252 GCF_049310025.1 Thermorhabdus hydrogeniformans
CTCACGGCCGTCTACGTCGTGCGCGGCGACGAGGTCGGCTTGCGGCAGATTCGAGCCGGGCGCCCGTACGGCGACACGGTCGAGGTGCTCGCAGGCCTCGCGCCCGGCGAGCGTTACGCGCTCGATCCCGTGGCCGCCGGCGCGTACCTCGAGGAGCGGCGCTTGCGCTGAAACGCTCGTGCCGCCGCCAGCGAAGCTCGGGTTCTCCGGAACGGTAGCCGCTCTTTTCCAAGAGTCGAAGCTTTCGCCGTT
>NZ_JBJYKD010000236.1:0-252 GCF_049310025.1 Thermorhabdus hydrogeniformans
GGCGTGGACCCAGTCCCCGACGAATTTCAGCGGACGAGCGTCTACGTCCGTGACGGCGCCGAAAGAGACGTCGGAGCCCGCCGCCGCGCCCGCTACGTCGCAGGACCCCATTGCCGCGCGCATTCAGGCCCTGGACCTGCGTCAGCGGGCGTCCCAGTTGATGATTGTGACGCTCCAGGGCGGGCCCGCCCCCAACTCGGACGACGTGAAGCTGCTGAGGCAGTATACGCCGGGGGGCGTGATCACGCCGCC
>NZ_JBJYKD010000237.1:0-252 GCF_049310025.1 Thermorhabdus hydrogeniformans
CTTCTTCGCACCCAATCCCTTTGCCACTTGCTCTCTTGCCTTGTCAATCGCAAGCTTGGATTTGCTGCTCAGTGCATAAATACTTGAAGGATTCCCATAGTATTCGGAAAAGTAGGGAAGCATTTCATCAAGGACTTCTTTTTTTACTGGTGTTGTAGCTGAATGGTCCATATATATCATTTTTTCCATTATTCTCCCCCCAATTCTGCATTTATTACATTGTCGTCATTAATCATATCCTTAAGGGTTATT
>NZ_JBJYKD010000238.1:0-252 GCF_049310025.1 Thermorhabdus hydrogeniformans
TGGCCGCCACCTTCAGCAAGGGCGTGGTGGTGCCTGAGTATGCGTACTTCGCCTTCCAGGGTGCGTTTGCGGCGATTACGTGCGCGCTGATCATCGGTGCTTTCGCCGAGCGTGCGAAATTCTCGGCCGTGCTGCTGTTCGTGGTGCTGTGGTTCACTTTCAGCTACCTGCCGATCGCGCACATGGTCTGGTTCTGGCCGGGTCCGGACGGCTTTACCGACGCCAAGGCGGCCGAGGTGATGACGGCCAAGT
>NZ_JBJYKD010000239.1:0-250 GCF_049310025.1 Thermorhabdus hydrogeniformans
CGGTGCTCATGCCGATACTTGGCTCCTCGTCGTCGGTTGGCGGCCCGCTTTGCCCGCCAGCGGCCGCGATCAGCAGCGCTCTTGCGCAGGCATGTTTCGGGCCCTGCCTGCGCAGCGCCTCTACTGTCCTCATCCCATCAATCCTGTTGGATCCAACCTGGTTCCGGAACGCGGCCTGCGCGGTCGGGTTGAAAGGGGAAAGGGAGAGCATCCTATGGCCAGATTTTCATTGGGCACTTTGATCGTGATT
>NZ_JBJYKD010000240.1:0-249 GCF_049310025.1 Thermorhabdus hydrogeniformans
CTTGTTCAAAAGTCTGACAGCTTCTTTCGTACCATTCTGCGTTAACTTACGATCGTCATAGCCGTTGATATAAAACTCTTTGTCGGTAATATCCGGATCGATAAAGGACTCGATCAAAGTAGCGGCTCTCCAGCCCACGTCAAAGCTTACCGAGTAAGGGATCAGCTTATCTGCATCTGCGCCAAGCAGGGTATCCTTGTTCTCTTCAAATGCAAGTAACATTGCTTCAAACTCTTCTGTCGTGGTCGG
>NZ_JBJYKD010000241.1:0-249 GCF_049310025.1 Thermorhabdus hydrogeniformans
TCACCACCAACCTGGACTTCGCCGAGTGGAGCGCGGTGTTCGGCGACGCCAAGATGACCACGGCACTGCTGGACCGGCTCACGCACCACTGCCACATCGTGGAGACCGGCAACGACTCGATCCGCTACTTGAGATCGACGGCCCAGGCCAAGACGCGCGTGCGGGCCCGGGAGCAGCAGCGTGCGGCGTCTCACAAGGGAGCGAGCCCCACATGAACGACAAGCCCGGCCAGCCGCTTCGGGCTACGCC
>NZ_JBJYKD010000242.1:0-249 GCF_049310025.1 Thermorhabdus hydrogeniformans
GGCGTGGCCGTTCGGGCGCGACGGCGAACGGTCGTCGTAGTGCACCTTCACGTTCCAGCCGCCGGTCTCGGCGTGGAACTTCACCCAGTTGCAGGACGGGGCGCGGCCCACCAGCACGAAGCTGTTCTCGGCCAGGTAGAAGAGGATCGCGTCGCCGATCACGTGGCCGCTGTACGAGCACGCCACGAACTGCTTGGCGCGGTTCGGCACGAAGTTCTTGAAGCTGTTGATGGCCAGGCTCTCGAGGAG
>NZ_JBJYKD010000243.1:0-249 GCF_049310025.1 Thermorhabdus hydrogeniformans
TGGCCGAAGCCAACCAGCGCCTGCAAAACGAGATGTTCGAGCGCGAGCGTGCCGAAGACGCCCTGCGCCATGCCCAGAAGATGGAAGCGGTCGGCCAGCTCACCGGCGGCATCGCCCATGACTTCAACAACATGCTCACCGGGATCATCGGCAGCCTGGACCTGATGCAACGCTATATCGCCGCCGGGCGCAGCGACGAGATCGGCCGTTTCACCGACGCCGCCGTATCCTCGGCTCATCGCGCCGCTG
>NZ_JBJYKD010000244.1:0-249 GCF_049310025.1 Thermorhabdus hydrogeniformans
CTATTCCCCTTACGTGAAAAAACCAGTGGTGAATGGAGGCAATGCGCCCTGCCCACCCCTGCGGAACCGCCGATTCGCGGGATTTTCATCCCACTTTAATTTTCCGGCGCGATGACTCCCCCCGCCGACCTTGATAAGGTATATAGCTTCGAATATCAGAACGCAACGATCCGCTTATCTGTCCAAGGGGGGCTTGCCTTTGAGATCAGCGATTCTTCGAACCGTGGCCATCTTCGGCCTGCCTGCGCT
>NZ_JBJYKD010000245.1:0-248 GCF_049310025.1 Thermorhabdus hydrogeniformans
GCAGGAAGGCGTCGAGCAGGCCCTCCAGGGTCATGGCGTCGCCCGCCTCCTCGGCGTAGCGGTTCACGGCCTCGACCCGGTCGTTGTTCCAGACTTCGGCCCGGCGCAGGAACACCGCGTCGAACAGGGCCCGCTTGTTGCCGAAGTAGTAGTGGACCAAGGCCGTGTCGACGCCGGCCTCGGCCGCGACCTCGCGGATGGTGACGCCGTAGAAGCCGTGCTTGGAGAACAGGTCCTCGGCCGCGTCG
>NZ_JBJYKD010000246.1:0-247 GCF_049310025.1 Thermorhabdus hydrogeniformans
CTGTAGTGGACCAACCCCTGTCTCAATCGTTGCCATCTTTGATCCATTCTCAATTGGCCTGATATAACCTTTATTAGCAAGCGTATGGATAGCTGCAATTGTCGCATGTCCGCATAAATCTACTTCACAGAGTGGAGTGAAATATCTGATTTTAAAATAACAGTCATCAAGTTGTCTTACGAAGGCTGTTTCCGACAGATTCATCTCATTTGCAATTTTTTGCATATTCTCTTCGGATATTCCCTTT
>NZ_JBJYKD010000247.1:0-247 GCF_049310025.1 Thermorhabdus hydrogeniformans
GTCTAACAATGACCGCGTGGTCAAGAACTGGGCGGTGCTGGTGACGGTCTATCAACTGCTGTCAAAATTTCTGAGGGAGCTGGACGAGGATTATCTGCTTCCAGGTTGGCAGGATGTGATTGTGGAAAGCGTCCGCACCCTGCGGCAGGAACGTGCCAGCGAGGTGTTTCTCGATATTCTGGGGCAGCTTGTCGCCGGTGGGCAGGCAGTGATTGACGACGATATAAGGAATCCGCGTGAGTATCCG
>NZ_JBJYKD010000248.1:0-247 GCF_049310025.1 Thermorhabdus hydrogeniformans
TGGAAGACGGCCGCCCGATGGTGGGCGCGTCGCGCAAGAGCGCCAACCTGGTCGGCTATTACGAGAACGACGTGTTCAGCGTGCGCCTGGCCTGGAACTACCGCAGCGAGTACGTGAACAGCACGACCGCCCCGGCGCCCACGGCCAACAGCCAGGGCCTGTCGGTGGTGCAGGGCATCACCATGCCCACGGCGCCCACCATCCAGGCGCCGGTGACCAATGTCGCGCTGACCGTCAACTACACCGT
>NZ_JBJYKD010000249.1:0-247 GCF_049310025.1 Thermorhabdus hydrogeniformans
TGAGTGGCCGCAATGCGCATCGTGCGTGTGGTGGACGTGATCCGCATGGTCATGCTGGTGGGGCGGGTGTGCGTGCGCATGCACATGGGCCTGGGCATGCTGGAAATGCTCGTGCTCGGCCTGCAGGGCGCGAAATGATGCAATGGCGGCGCACCCCTTGACCCAGAGCAGTCGCAATCCCAGCAAAGTGATCAGTGAATAGCTGATGATCTCGATGTAACGGACGACGTCGCTCATCACGCGCGCG
>NZ_JBJYKD010000250.1:0-247 GCF_049310025.1 Thermorhabdus hydrogeniformans
CTTTTCAAATCCACTATCATCCCAATATGGATCCGGTACACTGCGGTTTTCATTAGGATAAATCTCATTGAGAATTAATTTGATTTTCTCTTGTTCATCAGGCCGAGCCAGCTCCATCAAATCTTTATAATTTTGGGTGTCCATGGCGAAAATGAGGTCAAATTCCTCATAGTCAATACTGCGGACTTTTCTGGAACGTTGATCTGTGATATCTATCCCATATTTCTCTGCTATTCTGATTGATCTT
>NZ_JBJYKD010000251.1:0-247 GCF_049310025.1 Thermorhabdus hydrogeniformans
GCAACCGCAAAACCACCAAACGCGGACGCAAACGCCTGTTCAACCCTGATGTCTACAAACACCGTTTCACCAGTGAGCGCTCTTTCGCCTGGATTGACAAGTTTCGCGCTTTGTTGGTGCGATTTGATCGCCGCGATGTCTATTTCATGGCTGCTCATTTTATCGCCTTTGCCATGATTAACTTGCGCCACTTTTTCGCTCGATAAGTCTCATTTAGTTCATTGTATGGCAGCCCCGGCCTACCAGT
>NZ_JBJYKD010000252.1:0-247 GCF_049310025.1 Thermorhabdus hydrogeniformans
GTGTCGGAACTTGCTACAATTTTTGTAGCTTGCTACAACCTAGATGAGTGCTTGCCTAAGGCAGGGCGTTTGCGCGTTCATGCGCGCATGTTCACAAAAGGAAATGGCTCCATGTTCAGGGTTACTTTTGCTGTATTCACCGGTTTGCTGGGGCTGTGGGGCGTTTGCGGCGCTGCGCTGGCGGACGGAATTACCGGTGAAGCCGGCGCAGGCGTCAGCTATCAGCCCCACGATCCCACGGGCAGCC
>NZ_JBJYKD010000253.1:0-246 GCF_049310025.1 Thermorhabdus hydrogeniformans
GGCTCGCGCCTAAGCTCCCGGCCACAAGAACAGAGAGGTGGTCCCATCCGTTTGAACACGGAATTGATTTCGATAAGTGGAACCCGGTCCGTCAAGCTGCCTGTTGAATCGCCGGCAGCGATGCGAAGTAGAACTCATCCGGGGTCTTGGCGCCGAGCGCGGAGTGCGGACGGCGGGTGTTGTAGAACTCAATGAAGCGCCCCAGCCGCTGGCGGGCATCGCTGACCGAGTCGTAGGCGTGCAGGT
>NZ_JBJYKD010000254.1:0-246 GCF_049310025.1 Thermorhabdus hydrogeniformans
TCTGGCCGTCCCAGTCGACGCTCATGAAGCGGAAGGTCGAATCCACTTCGGTGTTCACCACGTCGAGGTTCAGGCGGTGATGCTCGGCGATGGCCGACCAGTAGCGCACCCCTGCTCCGCCCAGCGGATCGACGCCCAGGCGCAAGCCAGCGTTGCGGATGGCATCGAAGTCGATGACGTTGACCAGGTCGGCCACGTAGGTGTTGAGGTAGTCGTGGCGATGAGTGGTGTCGGCCTTCAGCGCCT
>NZ_JBJYKD010000255.1:0-245 GCF_049310025.1 Thermorhabdus hydrogeniformans
CGGCGACCACGGCGGATCGGACGAGCATTTCAGGATCGCCGAGGGCTTCGCAGAACGCATGACCGACGAGAACGCCAAGCTCCGTGTGCTCGCGAACCTCGCACGCTTCGCGATGCTCGGTGATCAAAACGTGCGCGCGGTGACGCTCGGGCGTCAGGCGCTCGCCCTGGCCGAGAAGCTCGGCCGCAAAGACATGCGCGCGCATGTCTTGAACAGCACCGGCGTCGCTCGTGTCTCGTTAGGTG
>NZ_JBJYKD010000256.1:0-245 GCF_049310025.1 Thermorhabdus hydrogeniformans
AGGTTTGGTCAAATTTCATCTTGTTAAATAATCTACTAGTGGTAAAATCCGCCAAGCCGATACCATTTGCGTTTCCATGTGATTCCTCTGTGAGATCAAGCACAACTATCTTGCTTATATTTGGTCCTCCTGATGCATATGGTGTGTGGTATCTTCCAATTATATTCGTATCCATGCCTGTACCCGTAATATTCTTTCCTATTTCATCGATTACCAAAACATCCAGATTATCGAAAAATATTTTT
>NZ_JBJYKD010000257.1:0-245 GCF_049310025.1 Thermorhabdus hydrogeniformans
AGCCCTATTTTTTCGACATTGGGTCATAATTTCAGTCAATATAAGTCAGACTGACGGATCATAATTTTGGATATTGCAGTTATTGGTAGCGGCATGGCCGGTCTTGCTACCGCAAGAATTCTAAAGGATGCTGGGCATAATATTACTATTTTCGAAGCACTGACTGGGCGAGGGATGGATAGCCACAGTACAGAGTTTGAAGGTGGTCTGATTGATGCTCCGTTACGTGTCATGAACCCACACTT
>NZ_JBJYKD010000258.1:0-244 GCF_049310025.1 Thermorhabdus hydrogeniformans
TCACTAGCGTTGCATAAATAAAAAATTCATTTGTCAACCATAAAACAGCAAAGAAAATTAAATAAAACTGAAGAAAAAGCAAGAAAAGCCTTGTACTTTTAAAAAAAAATCCTTTATAATAGAGATATGGGGTAGTCCTTGCCCAAATCTCTAATATAAAGGAGAAAAAAATGCAAGGCAAGGATACCATAAATTCCACATTAAGTCAACTGTTTAATCCATTATCTGACAAATGCACTCTTCA
>NZ_JBJYKD010000259.1:0-244 GCF_049310025.1 Thermorhabdus hydrogeniformans
GCGCGCCCTGCGGGCACGGGCGGAGCACTACGCCGACGGCGACACCGACCTGGCATGGGCACGGCTGACGCTGTGGCGGGCGCAGCTGGTGGCCGCACTCGACCTGCCCCCGTTCGAGCCGGTGACCAGCGCGACCGTGACTGGGCAGTCCGACTCGCCGTCGACCGAGCTGCTGGCCGGCTGGCTGCTCGACTACCTGCAGGTGCCGGTGCGTCGGATGAAGGCCGAGGAAGGCCAGCAGGGC
>NZ_JBJYKD010000260.1:0-244 GCF_049310025.1 Thermorhabdus hydrogeniformans
CGCGCGTGCGCCCATCGAGATGGCGGGCGGCACGACCTTCCACTTCATCACAGGCGGCTTTCGAGAAGCGCTCGACCGTGCCCGCGAGGCCGCGGGCGGGAAGGATGTACGCATTGGCGGTGGGCCGGGCACCATCCGGCAGTACCTGCGTGAAGGCCTCATCGATGAGCTGCACATCGCGATCTCGCCGGTCTTGCTTGGCCGTGGGGAACCCCTGTTCGAGGGGATCGACTTGCGAGCGCTG
>NZ_JBJYKD010000261.1:0-244 GCF_049310025.1 Thermorhabdus hydrogeniformans
GGGGCAAGCTCTTCGGCAAGCGCAAGGTGGCGCCCGAGCTGTCGCCTTCCAAGACCTGGGAAGGCCTGATCGGCGGCGTGGCGAGCGCCACCGCGCTGGGCGAGGCGCTCTACTGGGCCACGCCCTTCAACCCGTGGCAGGCGGCGCTGATGGCGCTCACCATCTGCCTCATGGGCTTCTTCGGCGGCCTCGTGATGTCGGCCATCAAGCGTGACCGCGGCGTGAAGGACTGGGGTTCGATGAT
>NZ_JBJYKD010000262.1:0-243 GCF_049310025.1 Thermorhabdus hydrogeniformans
TCGCGGCCAACGAGTCGGCGGCGACGGCTGCACCGCGCAGTGCAAGCTCGCAGGCGCGCCGCGACGCGCGATCCGCAGGCCTCACCGTCGACATCGCGAGAGCTGGAACACGACCGCGGGCGTCCACCCGCGGCCGCCGCGAGCGTCGACCGTCGCGACGTGTCGCAGCGAGCTCAGCCTTGCGGGCGTATCGTCTCTCGGCAAATCTGCCGGCCCGCGTCACCCCGCCGGCGTCGGACCTCC
>NZ_JBJYKD010000263.1:0-242 GCF_049310025.1 Thermorhabdus hydrogeniformans
TCGCGACGAACGGCGCGGATGCGCTGGCGGGATCGAAGCCGATGCGCTTGAGGACGAACGGCAGCATCGAGCCGCACAGCGAGCCGAAGGTGACGATGCCGATCAGCGTGGCGCCGACGGTCGCGGCCACCAGCCCCCAATGCGGGCCGTAGTCGAACAGGCCCATGGTCTGCCAGAGCGCGATCCTGACAATACCGATCAGGCCGAGGATAGAGCCGAGCACGATACCGGTCGGGACTTCG
>NZ_JBJYKD010000264.1:0-242 GCF_049310025.1 Thermorhabdus hydrogeniformans
GTTTCACACTATCTTCTCCCATATAGGGAGCTACGGTAACAGCATCAAAGTCAAGCGTTTCGAAAAAAGCCTTTGCATACTGGGCAGAAGTGTTGCCGATGTCTCCGCGCTTTGCGTCCGCAATTTTGAAATGCGTTTTTGGAATATAATTCACTGTTTTTTCCAGTGATTGCCAACCTTTTACACCCAGCGATTCGTAAAAAGCCGTATTGATTTTATATGCAACACAATGATCTAATGTG
>NZ_JBJYKD010000265.1:0-242 GCF_049310025.1 Thermorhabdus hydrogeniformans
TGATTTACAGGTTCAACTCGAAGGTACCGAAAACCGTATTGCGGTAGCGCGTAATCGCTACATTAGTACAGTACAAGACTTTAACTCCTATGCACGTCAGTTCCCACAAGTCATGACTGCGAAGGTGATTGGGATGGACACCAAACCGAACTTTAGTGCGGAGCAAAGTGCGCAAAAAGCACCAACGGTATCATTTAACTAGTTGAAACCTCAGTGATCTCACGCAATCGTAGCTATAGGGT
>NZ_JBJYKD010000266.1:0-242 GCF_049310025.1 Thermorhabdus hydrogeniformans
CTGGAATATTATCAGGATTGTTGGTTAGCTTTTTGTTGTTTATCCCAAGTGAGTTGTTGAGTGCATTTGGATCTATTCATTGACAATGATGTTAAGTTGCTGCTATCATAGCAAATTTCTCTTTGAGTCCGATGAATGTGACTATGGATGGTAGTGCAGTTGCCATTGGTGTAGTGTTGGGATTATTCATGCCTCTGGTTGCTATCATTGGTCCCATTCAGGTATGCATGCTCTACGATAGT
>NZ_JBJYKD010000267.1:0-242 GCF_049310025.1 Thermorhabdus hydrogeniformans
GCGGCCCAGTCCTTTCGTGCGATCGAATCCTTGAGCTGGCTGGCCGATGCCGAGGTCATGAGTGTTGAACGTCATCTGCAGTTGATCGCGTTGGGTACGTGTTGGGTGGCGGTGGATACTGCTGGCCAGGTCCAGGGTTTTCTCAGTGCACAGATGTTTGATGACGACCTGCACATCCATGAACTGTCGGTGGCGCAGGTCATGCAGGGCCGTGGCGCAGGGCGGCAATTGCTTGAGGCCGT
>NZ_JBJYKD010000268.1:0-242 GCF_049310025.1 Thermorhabdus hydrogeniformans
GCTGACTGCGATCTGGGCGGTGTGGGATACCGGTCTGGAATACTGGCCGTTGGTTTCGCGAGTCCTGACCTTCGCCGTCATCGGCCTGGTAGTCGCGCTGATTTATCCACAGCTCGCCCGCGCTTCCGGATCGACACCCGGGCGCGGCGCCTATGGCGTTGCCGGGCTGCTGGGCCTGGGCGTGGTCGCCACCCTGGCGTACATGTTTGTACCGACCCACGTGGTCAAGGCCAGCAGTGAGC
>NZ_JBJYKD010000269.1:0-242 GCF_049310025.1 Thermorhabdus hydrogeniformans
TCGCCCGGGAATCTCTCCGTCATGCCGATCTGGAAATCGGACGGGCAGCGCTCGATGCCGCGCGTGACGCGCACCTCAGTCCAGCCGGAGAGCTCTCGGCCGCCGACCGTCAGGATCAGTTCTTCCACGGATGCCTACTTCGAGAGCGCCTGGAACGACACCGGCATGAAGGCCGGGTGCCGCGGATCGGCCTGAATCACCAGCTCGTCGGCACGCTCCGAGTCCCGGTACACGCGCTGAGC
>NZ_JBJYKD010000270.1:0-242 GCF_049310025.1 Thermorhabdus hydrogeniformans
GTGCGAGCCGATGAAGCCTGCACCTCCCGTTACGACGTATCGTCTTACCATCGGCTGAGTCTGCGGGGAACGCCCATCAGGTCTCCGGGGCTGGAGGATGCGAAACGAAGCACGGCCGCGGGGCCATGCAAGTTGAACGCCGATCTATGCATCGGGGACATTGGACGAAGGGAGGATACGATCGGCCGGCCGCCGCGGCGGCTCCAGCTGCGCGCCACCGCCGGAACGACCGTCGCCGTTCC
>NZ_JBJYKD010000271.1:0-242 GCF_049310025.1 Thermorhabdus hydrogeniformans
ATACCACCAATCCCTAATCCTCGCCACTTGCTCACAGCATCCGCTACCCCATTCAGGATATAATTACCTTCCGTTATCTCCAGCACTACTTTAGAAAGAGGAATGCCTTTCAGGGCTTCAAACGCGGGCTTAACCATCCGAAAAGTCGGGGGTAAAATATTTATATACAGCGTTTCCCCTACATAACAGGAGCGTGCGTGCTTCAGGCACCAGAGATCAAGTTCCACGGGATCATACCCGCG
>NZ_JBJYKD010000272.1:0-241 GCF_049310025.1 Thermorhabdus hydrogeniformans
CCTGTTCGATCGCGACCTTGGACACGGTGGTCTGCTCCGGCGTGCTTTCGCGCAGGATCGAACGGATCATGCAGAGCCGCTTGTAGCGCAGGAACGTCACCGGGCCGACGCCGAACACCTCGTGGAAGGCGCGGTGCAGGCTGCGCCGCGACAGCCGAAGCTCGGTGCAGATTTCCGAGACATGGACCGGGCGGGTGCCCGCGGTGCGCAGATAGTCCTCGACGTCGCGCACCAGCCTCAT
>NZ_JBJYKD010000273.1:0-240 GCF_049310025.1 Thermorhabdus hydrogeniformans
AAAATGCAAGGCAAGGATACCATAAATTCCACATTAAGTCAACTGTTTAATCCATTATCTGACAAATGCACTCTTCAAAAATTAAATTCCTTGGGGGTCGATAAATACGTAAAGAAACTAACTACCTTAAAATTTATACAGCTTATGGTCTATGCACAACTGGAACAACAACAAGGACTACGAGATATCAGTAATGCCCTAAATGACGATAAGTTCAGCGAAAATATTGGACTTGATTCC
>NZ_JBJYKD010000274.1:0-240 GCF_049310025.1 Thermorhabdus hydrogeniformans
TCTTTTTGCCCAAATCAGCGGGCCTGGTTCGGCCGCCCTGAGGCGATGATGCCGCCGCAGGTGCAGCGGCGCAATGCACGACAGAACCTCGGGGCGGCGAGGGGTCGGGAGAAAGACGTAGGCGCCCCCAGCCGGCCATAGATGCCACCCGCAGACAGAACCCGGAGACCAACGCCGCGTGGGACGGCACTTTATCGACGACCGTCTTTCGAGCGAGGACCCGGGACCTTTCCAGGCCGG
>NZ_JBJYKD010000275.1:0-240 GCF_049310025.1 Thermorhabdus hydrogeniformans
TTTCTTCGGCCTCGGGTGCTGATACAAATCTGGCCGGGATACAAATGATGTTGGCATTATTGTGTTGCCTTGCCAGTGCGGCAATTTCTGTTTGCCAGGTGATGGCTGCGCGGATGCCCTGGTGTTTGTTGGCAGTGATGGCTACACCATTGGCGCTACCGCAAATAAGAATACCAACACCCGCCTGACCTGATTCCACAGCCTCGGCAACGGGATGCGCAAAATCCGGATAGTCAACCG
>NZ_JBJYKD010000276.1:0-240 GCF_049310025.1 Thermorhabdus hydrogeniformans
TGCGCCCGCCGGCACCCCGCTCGGCGGCCTCGTGCGCGAGCAGCACGAGGATCCAGACGACGCCGATCTCGTGACCCGCTACGAGTACGACGCCGCAGGCCACCTGTCCGGATGGGGAGACGCTCCCGGAGGTCCGTCTGTACGTCGCCACACCGGCCGATCGTGCTCGCGCTCGTGTCGCGCCCATCCCCGAGGGTGTGCCACACGCCAGCCGCAACCCGTACGCGCTGTTCAAGGAAG
>NZ_JBJYKD010000277.1:0-240 GCF_049310025.1 Thermorhabdus hydrogeniformans
TCGGCCACAGCCGCCAGCGTGAGCGAATCGAAGTACATAGCTGCCTGCGCCTCCGGAGGCCGCCGCTGGCGGCCCGCCGGGCCGCTGCGAACGTCCCGGAAGCTGGACTAAGCGAACTGTCGCCCGCCAGGATACCATAGACCGAGGCCAGACGATGGCGCGCCCCCCTCACAATCCGCTCCTCGACGGGATGCCGCCCCAGCCCCTGCTGGTGGTGATCTCGGGCCCCTCAGGGGTCGG
>NZ_JBJYKD010000278.1:0-239 GCF_049310025.1 Thermorhabdus hydrogeniformans
TGGTGACGTCGGACGTCGTGGGCAGCACGCCGGTCGCATCATTGGGCTGGGTGCGGTCGGTGACGCAGCCGGTCCATGTGTTGATCGGGTTGGTCGAGGGCTGCTGCCAGTTGTTCACCACGGTCGGTGTCTGATTGGTCGCGGTCCATTGGTTGTTGGTCCATCCGACGACGGCGGTGACACGGGGCTGGTTCTTGTTGTCGACGAGGTCGTTGGGGCCCGGCTGCGTCCAATCGTGG
>NZ_JBJYKD010000279.1:0-239 GCF_049310025.1 Thermorhabdus hydrogeniformans
CATCGGGCACGGCTCGGTGCTCGACGGCACACCCGCCATCCCGGTCAGGGGAAGCGCAAGACTCAACATCAGCACCAGGAAAAAACGCAGATAGCGGCTCATGGGACGGGAGCTTAGCCAAAAGGCGGTTAAGCAACAATTAACAAAATCCGGAGATTTCGCCTTCGCCCGGAATGCAGCAACGACACAAAACAAAATGTGGGAGCGGGCTTGCTCGCGAAAGCGGTGTATCAGCCAAT
>NZ_JBJYKD010000280.1:0-239 GCF_049310025.1 Thermorhabdus hydrogeniformans
GCTGTCGGGAGGCGCTTCCTTCATCCCAACATCGAAACGCTACTCAGTTCGAGATCGGCTCGAACATGCATTGCAGGGTCGGCTTGGCGATCTTGGTGAACGTCGGGCCGATTTCGCTTTGCTTGGAGGGCGGCACCCAATCGGTCTCGATGGTCGGCACGCCGGTCTCGCTGATTCCGCGCAACAGCGCCTGGCGCAGATCGGGATCGTCCACCGTCGCAGCCGCGTGGTCATGCAGG
>NZ_JBJYKD010000281.1:0-238 GCF_049310025.1 Thermorhabdus hydrogeniformans
TGCGCGGGCCGGGTCAACCGGCTACGCAATAATGCACGATACCCTGCTCGACGAAGATCGGATCGGCATGGGTGGTCGGGTGGGAGCTTTCGAAGCAGCCGCCCTGATCAATCGCCACGTCCACTATCACCGCGCCTTGGCGCATCGTTTCCAGCATTGCGCGCGTCACGAGGCGAGGGGCGTTGGCGCCGGGTACCAGCACGGCGCCAATCACCACGTCGGCCGATGCGATCGCCTT
>NZ_JBJYKD010000282.1:0-238 GCF_049310025.1 Thermorhabdus hydrogeniformans
GCTCGTCCCCCGCGGGGCTCAGCGTGATCTCGATCTCGAGGCGGTCCTCGGCGAGCGCCTCGACCAGGTCCTCGCCCCACTCGACGACCGTGACCGACTCCTCCAGGGAGGCGTCGAGGTCGAGGTCGTCGACCTCCAGCCGGCCGCCGAGCCGGTAGGCGTCGACGTGCACGAGCGCCGGGCCGTCGCACAGCGACGGGTGCACCCGGGCGATCACGAAGGTCGGCGAGGTGATCGG
>NZ_JBJYKD010000283.1:0-236 GCF_049310025.1 Thermorhabdus hydrogeniformans
TAGAAATTATTCCTCTTGGCGGCATCGGCGAATTCGGTATGAACTGCATGGGAATTCGCTCAAACGGCGAGATGATCATCATCGACGCCGGGATGGGCTTTCCCGAAGAAACGCCGTTCGGTATCGATATTTCGATTCCGAATTTTTCGTTTCTCGACGAATACAGGGACGAGCTGACGGCGCTCATCTTGACGCACGGGCACGAAGACCACATCGGCGCGCTGCCCTTTCTTTTG
>NZ_JBJYKD010000284.1:0-236 GCF_049310025.1 Thermorhabdus hydrogeniformans
GGGCTGATGGTCGCCCGCGGTGACCTCGGTGTCGAGATGCCCCTGGAGCAGGTGCCGGGCGTGCAGAAGCGCATCACCCGCGGCGCCCGGCGCTACGGCAAGCCGGTGGTCGTGGCGACCCAGATGCTCGAGTCGATGATCACCGCGCCTGTGCCGACCCGCGCCGAGGTCTCCGACGTCGCCACAGCGGTCTACGAGGGGGCGGACGCCGTGATGCTCTCCGCGGAGAGCGCCTC
>NZ_JBJYKD010000285.1:0-236 GCF_049310025.1 Thermorhabdus hydrogeniformans
CGCGGGCCGATGTCGGCAACACCCTGCGCAAGGCGCTGGCGCCGATCGCGGTGCTGTTGCTGACCATCGGCGCCGGTGGCGGGTTGAAGCAAACCCTGCTGGATGCCGGCGTGAGCCAGACCATCAGCAAGGTGGCCGAAGGCGCGCACATGCCGTACCTGTTGCTGGCCTGGTTGATTGCGGTGGCGCTGCGTCAGGCCACGGGGTCGGCGACCGTCGCCACCACGACAACGGCG
>NZ_JBJYKD010000286.1:0-236 GCF_049310025.1 Thermorhabdus hydrogeniformans
GCTCCCGAAGATTGTTTTCTTTACTTATATCAAAACGGTGGTAAAGATAATCTTCGAACACGCGTAACATTCGGATAATAATGATCGCAAAACATAGCGTTATTAGAATCTCTGTTGTTTTAGAAATAACTACGTAGCTAGAAGCATTGAATTTAGTTAATGGAAGTAGGGAACTAAAGGTCAAAAGAGGAATGAAAATGGTGAAAATTTTATTGAAATGACGAATAATGGATCTG
>NZ_JBJYKD010000287.1:0-236 GCF_049310025.1 Thermorhabdus hydrogeniformans
ACGTATCGCTGAGATGAAAACAGGTGAAGGTAAGACTCTTGTTGCAACATTGCCTGCCTACCTAAATGCACTAACCGGACTTGGAGTTCACATAATCACAGTCAATGACTATCTGGCAACACGTGACAGGGAATGGATGGGTAAAGTGTACGAATTTCTTGGACTGACAGTGGACTGTGTAGTTCATGGAATGGACAACAAGGACAAGAAGGAAGCCTACAAAGCTGATATTACTT
>NZ_JBJYKD010000288.1:0-236 GCF_049310025.1 Thermorhabdus hydrogeniformans
CTGATAAGGCAGATATCTATCAGGCCGTCGTCAACCTTGGCCTGAGGTGCAATATGGATGTTGTTGCCATACTGAGTAGAGTTTGCAAAACTGATCAGAAAGGCCTCCAGTTCCTTGCTATGCCCGTCGATTGTCATCTTATAACGGCAGGCTTTGTACTTGGAAAACTCTCTTGTGATAAGCTGCATATAGGCAAGGGGACCACGGTTACGCCTTGTAGCAAACTTGTGGCTGAT
>NZ_JBJYKD010000289.1:0-236 GCF_049310025.1 Thermorhabdus hydrogeniformans
GCTGTTGCTGCCGGCGCCAAATGCATACGGGCGCGAGAACGTACCGTCTGCCTCGATGCGCTGCGGCATGGCCACGCCATTGACGATCAGCGTGCCCACCGACGAGCCGTCGGCGCCACGGCGGCGGCGCGGCTTGCTTTCGTCCATTGCTGCAGCAGCCTTCGGCTGGTTGCGGATGCGCCCGGCGATCATCGACGCCACACCCTGCCCTTGGGGCGTCGACACCGATACGGCCG
>NZ_JBJYKD010000290.1:0-235 GCF_049310025.1 Thermorhabdus hydrogeniformans
GGAATATTGGACAATGGGCGAAAGCCTGATCCAGCCATGCCGCGTGTGTGAAGAAGGCCTTTTGGTTGTAAAGCACTTTAAGCGAGGAGGAGGCTACTTGGATTAATACTCTAGGATAGTGGACGTTACTCGCAGAATAAGCACCGGCTAACTCTGTGCCAGCAGCCGCGGTAATACAGAGGGTGCGAGCGTTAATCGGATTTACTGGGCGTAAAGCGTGCGTAGGCGGCTTTTT
>NZ_JBJYKD010000291.1:0-235 GCF_049310025.1 Thermorhabdus hydrogeniformans
TGTTATTGTCTTTAAAAAAATCTTCCCAAGTTACTTCACAAAAAACGCTATGTTCATTGGCTTTGAAAAATTTTAAAGGCTTGTCGATGTTCTTCATCGACAGATAAACCAAATCGTCTTTGCTCATGTCAGATATCCTTTAGCGAGTGTCTACGAGCGACACAAAAAAAATTTGCGCCTAGACACCTCTGAAAAACCGTTTTTTAAAAAATTCGATTCATGTTTGTAGTAAATC
>NZ_JBJYKD010000292.1:0-235 GCF_049310025.1 Thermorhabdus hydrogeniformans
GAGGCGTTGGGACAAGAGCTGATCCAGAGCGGCTTTGATCCAGATGCGTCGGTCGAGTTTGTCCAGCAAGTATGCAAATGGGGCCGTGGCGATCGGAACATCAGCCGCGTGCGTCGAAACAATTCTGCCTCGGAAGTGGCTCTCGCGCTGTCGGAGGGGCTCGATCTGGCGCGAACTGGGAAGGTCGCGCATGGTGTCGAGCGCATCCGGTGCTTGCGAAACCTGGGCCAGTCGT
>NZ_JBJYKD010000293.1:0-234 GCF_049310025.1 Thermorhabdus hydrogeniformans
ACTTTGTTGATTGGATGAAAGAAAACTCTCTTATACCCAAGTGGAAAATCTTCGTACATGATCAAGACGGCAAAATAGGAGCACTGTTCAAGGACAAACTTCTTCCTGAGTTGGAACACGTTACTCTTCTCAACGATCCTGGGCATATTCGCAAGAACTTCAAAAAGAAGCTCACTGGAGTATTCGGAGAGACAAGTCGATACAAGTCATTTCCCGGAAGGATCTCACGGATGT
>NZ_JBJYKD010000294.1:0-234 GCF_049310025.1 Thermorhabdus hydrogeniformans
GTTCGGCTGCGGCAGTTCGAGTCCGGCGAACGAGCAGTAGTCCGCGGCCAGTCCGTTGTCGCCGCCGGAGCTGGAGTAAACCGACAGCTTCTTGCCCGTCAGCGGCGCCGAGACCGACGCAATTTTCATCATCTCCAGGAACTGCGGGATCGTGTCGGTGGTGATCACGCCGAGCCGCCGGAACAGGGCATCATAATACTCGTTCTGACCGGCGAGCGAGCTCGTGTGGCTCGC
>NZ_JBJYKD010000295.1:0-234 GCF_049310025.1 Thermorhabdus hydrogeniformans
GGTCACCATAAGTACCACACCGAGGAATGCTGACAGGACAATAGGAAGAATGCCCATTACCGCAAGGACAATTACACCAGCCAATATACTCAAGGTCAGAATAATTTTTGAATAATTAACATCATCACTTTCAACTTCTGCAATTACAATTAAGTTCTTACTTTTTGAAATCATTTTATATGTGTTGGAACTTCCAAGCAACAATATGCGGTCGCCTGCCTTCAATTTAATTTC
>NZ_JBJYKD010000296.1:0-234 GCF_049310025.1 Thermorhabdus hydrogeniformans
CGGCCCGCAACGACCCTTCGGCGTGCCCATCTCGGTCTCCCTGTCGGGCGACCCGCCGGAGCCGGTCTGCCGCCGCAATCCCGGCATGCTCTACGGGCTCGGCAATCTCATCGACAACGCGCTCGATTTCGCTCGCTCCAAGGTCGACATCCGCGCCCATTGGGACGCCGAGACTGTGTCGATCACGGTGGCCGACGACGGGGCGGGCTTTGCGCCCGAGGTGCTGCTGCGCCT
>NZ_JBJYKD010000297.1:0-234 GCF_049310025.1 Thermorhabdus hydrogeniformans
GCAGCTTCACCGAATCGAAGGAGAGCATGCGGTTGACCGAGAAATGGCGGCCAATGTCGCGCAGAAAGTCGATGTACTTGAGCTCGAGCAGCCAGTCGGCATTGTTGACCATGAGTGCGTCGTTCGGGCCGTCACCGAAACGCAGGTAACGGGAGAACGACTGCTTCATCTTGGCGAGGTTGTCGTTGATGACCTCCGGCGTCAGCAGCTTGCGCGCTTCGTCCTTGAAGGACG
>NZ_JBJYKD010000298.1:0-233 GCF_049310025.1 Thermorhabdus hydrogeniformans
CTGGAGAAGTCCAGTCATTTCAGTTTCTCTTTGTTACGACAAGAACCGGTCAAACGAGAAACTACCCGATTGAAGTAACAGTGGACTACACAGATGAATTGGTAGAGCCGGCATCGAGAGAATCCTTGACGCACATGATAGGAGTATTCCTTAACGCTCCAGATGAAAATGCAAACCAGTCCACTCCAAAGCTTATTATAGACAGGTACAGCTTCTCTCCAACACTTGTAAGT
>NZ_JBJYKD010000299.1:0-233 GCF_049310025.1 Thermorhabdus hydrogeniformans
CCAATGCGGCCGATCCGACATTCATCGAGATCGACGGAGAACAGTGGCCGGCAGAGCAACTTTACGGCGAGCGCATGTCGGCCTGGCTCGACCGCTTTGCGCCGGAAGCCGGCGAGTTGGTGAAGATCGCGGTGCGCGCTCAGCATCTCGAGCGGTTCAAGTTGCCGCGCTCCGACTTTCCGATGGACCGCGCCGGCTATCATCGCTGGCGCAACGAGCAGAAGCGGCGCCAT
>NZ_JBJYKD010000300.1:0-233 GCF_049310025.1 Thermorhabdus hydrogeniformans
CGCAATGGAGTCCGGACGGCGTAGGACGACCCCGTGGGAGAGGCTGCCGACCGATCCGGACGACGCGGTGATCTGGGACCGGGAAGGTGACCGGTTCGTCGGCTACCTGCGCCCATTGCATCTGGCGATGGTGCGCGCCCAGGTCGAGTTCATCAGCGCGCTCACCCAGTACCGGCTTGCCGAACACTCCGTCGGCGGCCCGCTCGCGCCGATCGACCCGCGGCTGGACGCCG
>NZ_JBJYKD010000301.1:0-232 GCF_049310025.1 Thermorhabdus hydrogeniformans
CGCAAGCTCACGCAGTCGCTGTCCGATCCGAAGGGGCCGTTGATGACGACGCTCTCCGGTGCCGGCACCGATCTGACGGCCGCAACGCAGTCGATGCAATCCGCAGCCAACGTGTTGACGTACGAAACGCTGCCGCAGCTCAATGGCTTTGCACGCGAGGCCCGCCAGGCCGTGCGCGGTTTCGACCATGCCGTGACCGACTTCAACGCCCGGCCGCAAAGCGTGCTGTTTG
>NZ_JBJYKD010000302.1:0-231 GCF_049310025.1 Thermorhabdus hydrogeniformans
TGAGTGAAATCTGTGGTTACTGGTTTTTTGTTTCGAATAAGATTGGTTTTTTGAGTTCCAGTTTGAATAGAAATTATTCCAAATCTTCAGAATTTCGAAATTATTGGTGATTTTGCTGATAAATTGCATTCTCGGCACACTTAGTTGGTGTTCCAAAGCGGATTTCAACTCCGTGTGCAGATTTGAGTTTGTTATGAAAAACATCAACCAATATTAACACGAAATCATTCC
>NZ_JBJYKD010000303.1:0-230 GCF_049310025.1 Thermorhabdus hydrogeniformans
TAATTTTTTTTTTAATTTTTAGAAATATTTTTAATAATTGTCATATATTTTTTTTGTTATAAAAAAAATATAATCAAGACACCTGTCATATGAAAATATGTATTAAGTGTAATATTTTAACACAAAAATTATTAAAATTCTATATTCGATTTAAAAGTTATAATTTTTTAAAATTTATAATTTCTTATTTTATTTTTTGTTCTAACTTCCAAGTTTCAATTTTTAACTTT
>NZ_JBJYKD010000304.1:0-229 GCF_049310025.1 Thermorhabdus hydrogeniformans
GTTCGGCATCGTGAAAGTGGGGAACAGGGAGTGCGTGTTGGTGAACCGCACCCCGGCCTTCATCAGGCCGTCCATCGCCGGCGCGTTCACGGCGTTCACCATGCCGTCGCGGAGCCCGTCCGCGATGAACAGGACGACATTCCGAGGCTGCGGCTGAGCCTGAGCCGCGCCGACGATCGACAGACCGACGAGACAGGACACAAAGAAACGCCGCATACCGAATCTCCAC
>NZ_JBJYKD010000305.1:0-211 GCF_049310025.1 Thermorhabdus hydrogeniformans
AGAATACCATAAAGGGCAGAATAACTTAACTTGATGTTTTCAACCCTATCAAGAAGCTCCTGAAAATGTTTAAAATTTGCGTCTTTGTAAACGTCAGACATTTTAAGATTGATGATTTTTTGTTTGAGTTCCTCTGGGATGGCATGAGCGGGTTTACGACCTTGATTTTTATGGATAAGTGCCGCAACTCCGTTTTCCTTCACTCCTTTTC
>NZ_JBJYKD010000306.1:0-207 GCF_049310025.1 Thermorhabdus hydrogeniformans
CAAAACCGCACCGCAGACGTTCCCGTAAGCCGCAAATGGGGATGTTGGTCCAAATCGATGGTAGCCATCACGACTGGTTAGAAGGACGGGGACCACGGCTCGTTCTTCTGAACCGCCGTCGATGATGCCACAACAAAGGCAATGAAAACTAATACCGCGCCTCCAGCTCAAAGGCCACCTATAGAAAAAGCAGATGCTAAGCCACCT